>JBGUWA010000253.1:0-1698 GCA_045220635.1 Candidatus Alloenteromonas sp.
GGAAGGCAATGGTAGGGCTACGAGAATTTGGTTGGACTTGCTTCTTAAGGATAGGTTACAAAAATGTATTGATTGGTCAAAAATCGATAAAGACGATTATCTATCGGCGATGAGGGAGAGCCCCGTAAATCCTAAACCGATCTTTGAATTGCTATATAGCGCCTTGACGGATGATATAAACAATCGAGACATCTTCATGAAAGGCATCGATTACTCGTATTATTACGAGGAAGAAGACTAGCGTTCCATGTTCCTGGCGGCGTTTCGACGTATCAAAACGCGAAACCCCGGCCAACAAAAAACATAAGGATCGAGGAACGTCTTAACCATGAAGAAAGTCATTGGTTAATCCTTGCTTTTTCCAAACCAACTCCGTTATTCTTTTGGGGGTATGAAAACCATGAACATCCATTTAGAAAAAGTCACCTGGGAAAATTATCTTTCCGTCTTAAAGCTTCGCGTGAATAAGGAACAACGCGATTTCGTCGCCTCCAATAAGGCGAGTTTGATCCATGCCTTCCTTTCTTCTTCCGCAGGGGCTCCGGTCTACGCCTTCGCCATTTATAACGGCAAGAAGGTCGTTGGCTTCATGCAGCTGATGTACGACAAAGACTGGACTGGTTACGAAAGGGAAGATTGGCTTAATAGCGACGTCTATAAAGAATACGAAGGCAAACCCTATTATTACATTTGGCGCTTCATGGTCGATAAGAAATACCAGAAGCAGGGGTTTGGTCGCGAAGCCTTCAAGCAAACCCTCGATTTCATCAAAACCTTCCCTGCGGGGAAAGCGGATTATTGCCTTCTTTCCTATGAACCCAAGAATGAGGTCGGCAAAAAGCTCTATGCCTCTTTTGGCTTTGAGGAAGTCTTCTTGGAATACCTTCACGATGGCGACGAAGTCACCGCGATGCTAAAACTATAAAGAATTAAGGAACGTAATGTTCTAAAACGATCCACACCGCCAAGGCGAGGAGAATGATTCCCCCGATGATGGAGGTGATTTCGTATTTGCCTTTGAGGAGTTTGTTGATGCCTCCGCCAAGCAAGACGCCGATCAAAGACATCACGAAGGTGATGCCGATGATGATGGAGGCGTGAAGAAGAATCGTCAGGTTATCCGATAAGCCTGAGTGCAAGGCCACGCCAGCCCCCAAAGCGTCGATGGAGGTGGCGATGCCAAACAAAAGGACTTCCTTCACGGAAAAGAGCTTTTGTTCTTTTTCTTCCTCCGGTTTCCGTAACGAGAGGATGCCCTCGATGAGCATCTTGCCCCCGATGAACACCAATAGCCCAAAGGCGACCCAGGTGACGATTTTCGACATGACCATGCCGGCGGTTCCACTAGAAGCTTCTCCAACGATTTGGACGACCGCCTCGACGAGGTAATAGCCGATCAGAGGCATCAAGCCCTGCATGAGCCCGAAGACGAGCGCGATGAATAAAGCCTTCTTCTTGTTGATATTGGTATAGATAAGGCCATCGGTGATGGAGACGGCGAAAGCATCCATCGATAAAGCGAAGCCAAGAAGAAGGATTTGGGCTATGATCGCTCCGGTCATAAACGAAAATATTATACTCCTGCGGGGATAACTCCCTACATAAAGAAAAATAATTGAGTTTACCGATTTTTTGACATGACCACTTTTCCATTAAGGAAAAGTTTCGATGTTGAGCCGCTTCCTTGATTTGAAAAGC
>JBGUWA010000254.1:0-7627 GCA_045220635.1 Candidatus Alloenteromonas sp.
CAAAACCGACGCGGCTTTCTCAAGGGTGATGGAGCCATCGCGGACGAGGGAAAGGATGGCGCTTTGCTGACCTTCTAGTCGGCCTTCTAGTCGGCCTTTTGCAACGGCTTCGTTATAAGCCTCTGGCATCGCCGTTTTTATGATTTCGTAGAGTTCTTCGTCCATGGTTCCCTCCTCTATTGCATATTTTACCCTTTCTACAGCGGTTTTGATTACCGGAACGCACATATCTTCCGGCTCCTGCGTTTTCAAGTCGTGCATGACTTTGCCTAGGGATGTGCTTTCATCGGAACAATTGACGTTGACGATGATGATCTCACTTTCATCCCCAAACTCATTCCCCGTCTCTTTGAAAATACGGCGGATATGATAAATGGGCAACCCCGCTCCGCCGACGTCGCCGCGGACGATGAAGATGACGATGCAGGGGTGGAGCTCCCGATAATCCTTCCCAGTCTCAAGCGAGGAAATGTCGAGCATCGACGAGTAATAACGCATCCGCTTTTTGGGCGCGCGATCCAAGCGCTGCTGGACTTCGATGTCGACGACCGTGCCGTCATCGAATTTCGCCACGGCGTCAAACCAAACGCTGTGGGAATTGGGGGCTTGCGCGACGTCTTGGCAACTGACGCTGATGATCTTGAAGTCCTCCCGTCCTAAGATTGGGGCGAGGATCGCTTTCGCCACTTCGGTGTTGTTCCTGAGCACCAGACGAACCATTTTGTCGTCGAACAGCGTCCTCCCTTGTAGTTCGAGAGCAAGCTGTTCGCGTGCCCTCTCCAAAGATTTTTGATCTATGTCCATATAGATACCTCCATATACCTATTGGTGAAAAAAGGGCAAATGTGACAAAAATCTTTTCATTTTTCTTAAATTTCCCGTAATCTCGACCTCTAAGAGGTCATTTCATTGGCGAGTCGTGTACAATGTTGCCATGATTTTCGGCGCGTCGAAGAAGGAAATGGAGATGCTAACCAAGATGGGCATCGTCACCGACGAGCAGCTTTTGGAGCATCTTCCGCGCCGATACGAGGATTATTCCCTCACCCCCAGGGAAAAGATCTATGGCATGCAAAACGGCCAACGCGCCGTGTTTTATGGACGGCTTTCCACCCCCGTAAGGCAACAACGCTTCTCCTCCGCGACCAAAGTCACCTTTTACTTCCGCACCCACCACGGCATCGACGTCTTCTTCTCGGCCTGGAACCGTCCTTTCCTAAGCAAGGTCTTGCTCCAAGAAGAGTCCTATACCCTGCAAGGAAGCTATGACGAAAAGAACCATTGCTTCAACTTGCTTTCGTTTAAGAAAGGGCAAGTCCTCGACCGTTTCTTGCCCGTGTATTCCTTGCCCAACGACTTCCCCGAGCACCGGTTCATCCGTCTCATCGACATGGCCCTAGAACGCCGCGTCAACGACATCTTGCCCACGCGTCTATTAGATAAGTACCGCCTCCCTTCCCGAAACGAAGCCTTCGCCTTATGCCATCACCCGCGCGACGAAGAAGACCTTAAGGCGGGATACCGTTACTTCAAATACGAAGAAGCGTTGTTATTTTACTTAAGGAATCAGTGCATCAAGCAAGAAAACAAATCCCTCGTCAAAGGCAGCCACAACAAAGTCCTTCGCCCCCAGCTCGACCAATTCCTTTCTCGCCTTCCCTATGCCTTAACCAAAGACCAACAAGTCGCGTTGGAAGAAGGCATCAAGGACATGGACTCCGAAGCCGTCATGAACCGCCTCCTCCAAGGCGATGTCGGCACCGGCAAAACCTTAGTCGCCGCCGCGTTAATATACGCCAACGCGACCCGCGCCAAACAAAGCGCCTTAATGGCCCCAACCGAAGCCCTTGCCCGTCAACACGCGAATACGTTAAGGAAACTCTATCAAGGCAAGCTTAACGTCGCGTTGCTGCTAGGTTCCACCAGCGACTCCGAAAGACGCGTACTCCTTTCTTCCATCGCCGATGGCAGCGTCGACGTCATCGTCGGCACCCATGCCTTATTCTCCAAAGGCGTGAAGTACGCAAGCCTTGGCCTCGTCGTCATCGACGAGCAACACAAGTTCGGCGTGAACCAACGCGTTGCCTTATTAGGCAAAGCGGGGCTAGCCGCCGACTTACTGCTGATGTCCGCCACGCCGATACCGCGAACCCTAGCCTTGACCATCTATGGCGACATGGACGTCTCGACTTTAGAAGTGTTCCCCTCCGCCAAAAGGCAAGTGGAGACGCTTCTATTGCCTCCGAAAGACAAGCGCATCAAGAAAGCCATCGACGATACCTTATCTTCCGGAGCACAGGTTTATGCCGTTGCCCCCCAAATCGAAGATAAGGACACCCCTGGGTTCGTCTCCGCCAAAAAGCTTTACACCGGCTTTGCCAAAGTCTATCCGGAAGAAGCGGTGCTCCTTCATGGCAAAATGAAAGCCGAAGAAAAAGAAGACGCCCTGCTCGCCTTCTCCTTAGGACAAAAAAAGATCCTCGTCTCCACCAGCGTCATCGAAGTCGGCATCGACGTGCCTAAGGCAAGGCTATTGCTTGTTTACGAGGCTAGCCGCTTTAGCTTGTCTTCGCTCCACCAGTTACGTGGCCGCGTGGGCCGCGATGGGGAAAAGGCGCTTTGCCTGCTCATCGATTCTAGTCTCGACGATGAGGCCAAACAGAAACTCGATATCCTTTGCCATACGAACGATGGCTTCGAATTGTCCAAAGCCGACTTAAGCATGCGTGGCTTCGGCGAGCTTTCCGGCACCAAACAAAGCGGACTCATTGATCTACGCTTTGCCTCGGTCGTCGAGGATTATCGCATGTTCCAAGTGGCCAACGTCGACGCGAAAGAAATCCTCGAGGATCCTCGCGCGCCAGGGCATGGTTATCTCATTGGCTTAGCCAAAACCAAAGCCGTCGTACGCGGTTAGCTTTGGCATCGCCTTAACACCGCTTCAAGGGTTTTCTCCTCTTCGTGAGCGTATACGTCTAATAACATCGACACCGAGTGGCCAAGATAACGGGCCACGGCTTTTATTTCGAGCATGTTGCGGCAGGCTTTCACCAATGTCGTGGCCTTGGCATGTCTCACCGCATGCGGGGTGATTCGTGGCAACTTCGCCAAGGCGATGTATTTCTCGAAGCGTTTCCGAAACAACGCCTTCGGGTAAGGGTCACGAGGGTTACCGGGATCATAGAAGAGGTAGGGGGAGAGACTACTTTGTTTTCTCTTGTTTAATGCCTCTTTCATCGCGGGGCTAATCTTGCACACGCGGTAGCTTTCCTTGGTTTTGAGCAAAGGCGAGACGACTTGCCTTTTCTTGGAGTTGCCTTTGAGCTGAGCAAGGATGGCTAAGGACCCCTTTCTCGCGTCATAGGCTTGCCAAGACAAGGCCAAGAACTCGCTTAGCCTGGCGCCAAGCTCGATGAACAAGGAAAACATCAGGCGGTCGTCTTGATCGTCGATGACGCTTAAGAATCGATGCGTCTGCTCCTTGCTCCAGCAAGGGCGCTCTTTTAAGCGTCGATTCTCGGGAATGTTTTCTAGCGTTGCTTTGGCTTTGGTGGTTTCGCTTAAGGAGAGATATCCCCATTTCCCCGCGGCGTCGAGGAAGCGGCGAAGCACCCCGAACATGCGGTTTTTCCAACTGGGGGAGAAGGATTCGTCGCCTAGGATCTTGTTATAGATGCTTTGGATGTTCCTTTTGGAAAAGGCGACGTTTATGGGCGTCTTGTCTAGATGCAGGAAATAATGGTTTCGTACCGCTTCGGCATGGGCAAGGCTCGCCTCCCGGACGTGGTGAGAACGATAGGCTTTGTAGCGAGAATAAAAAGAAGAAAAGAGGATTGAGGGTTTCATGGCATTGTCTCCATATAACCCCATTATTGCGTCTATTTGCTCGACTTGTTTAGTTCTTGGGGAAGCGGTTTTGATATTCTTCTCTGCTTATTGGACCGAGGAAATTCTCCCCGCCGACGATGGAGTTACGGATGATGGAGGTTCCTCCCGGGTGATAGTAGTCGTAGTAGGGCTCGATGATCGTTTCTTCTTTGTAATCGGTACGAACCTCTTTGGGATCGATTTCGCAGTAGACGGTCGTGCTCTTCTCAAACCAACGTTCCACATAGTAGACCGCCTTAGGAAGGTAGATATGGGCAATGGGCGTTCCCATAAAGACTTCATAGGTCTTGTTCTGCGTGGGGTCGATAACCATCCCAAAGGGAATTCAAAGGCCGTTAGGTTAGAGCAATTCGCGAAGGCACGGGAACTGAATTCATAGGGGGCGGCATCATCAAAGCGGACTTCGCTTAACGAAGGGTTATCGCGGAAGGCGCCCGAGCGAAGGGTGGCTTTGTCTTTCGCGTCGAAGGAGACTTTGCTTAAGCTTGGGCATTCGGCGAAGGCGTCGTTACCAATTTGCATTGGCTCTTGGTTCTCAATAAAGACCTCTTTCAGGTTGGGGTGGCCACGGAAGGCGTTGGTGCAAATCAACACGCAGTCGGGGTGAACCTTGACGATAGTGACTTCTTGGTCTTTGGCTTGGATCAAAAAGCGGTAGGGGAGTTGCTCGTCTCCAAGATAATAGCCGCCTTCGTATTCATTAAAGACAACGGGGTATCCTTTGAAGGTTTCGCGACCCATCCAGTAGCGGTAGTTCTGATGGGCATCGAGCAATAAACGAAAAGGCTCATTGGCGTTGCCTTCTTGGGCGAGGCGATATAGGGCAGAAGACAGATCTACGAGCCCGTGGCTCCAATCGACGGTTTTCATGACAGCACAATATACCAGCGGCATAAGAAAATGGCCACCCTATCGAGAGGATGGCCATGATTTAACATCGTTTAGCGATTAGTTTTGACGACGTTTGCGAATGATGAAGGTCGCGCCGAGTAAGGCAGCAATGCCGACGGAGACCAAGGCAACGGTCCAGATGACTGCGCTGTCGTTGCTGGTGGCCATGGTGCCGGAAACAACTTTCGATAACAAGGGGGTAATCGAGCGAGCGTTGCCCTCATGGTCAACGATGAAGTGGGACAAGGAGTTCGGGTTGTGGTTGATGGCCCATTCATAACGCTCGATCATCGCGGCAATATTATCGCCTTCTTCGGCTTCTCCAACGTTGAAACCATAGATGTAGTCTTTGACATCATCGGCCAGGGCGTCATAACGAGAGGCGCAGTCAGACCATCCAGAAGGAACGGCTTGGCCGGTGGGGTCGCAGCCGATGTTGGTCAAGAAGTAGCCAGCATAAACGTAGGCAACCAAGGAAGGAGCGGCGTTGGTAAGCCAGAGAGTGCCATCCGAATCCTTGAGATAGACCATGTAGGTACCAGCGGCGAGAGCTTTGATGTAGTCGCCATCGGTGGTGAACTTTTCTGCGAGTTCGGCAGGGCAGCCATAAGTCTTGACGTTGTTGGGAGTGCCGTTGACGCTCTTCCTGATGTAGAACTTCTGGTTGGCTTCAACGCTCAAAACGCCTTCGTATTGTTTGTTCTCAATGTTATAGGTAAGAGCTTCGCCAGCGGTCGGGGTTTCACCAACTAAGGTATAGAAGTTAACGGCAACGACGTTGTAGACGGCTTTGATAGTGGTGGCGGCAGTAATGAAACCAGTCACATAATCCGCGGAAAGATCGGCGTTCTTCCAAGAAGCAAATTCATAGCCAACACGATAAGCGGCAGCAGGGGCGGCGTACTTAAAGTATTTATTGACCTCATCGGTGCCAATGGCTTCGATTAACGTGCCGTCTGCTTTAACGGCTTGTTTGGTAACGGTGAAACCGCCGAAATCATAGGTGGCGTTCTCGGCGCTGATCGTACTTGCACCATAAGCTACAGGAGTGGGGTCATCATTGTTTTGGCAGGTCAACGTGAGCTGTTTCTTCCATGCGGATGAATCCCAAAGTTCACTGGAGTTATTGTCCCATTTCCGTGGGGCGGTGATGGAACCGAAATAGAATTTTTTGGCGCCCTTGTTTTCGGCTTGGACCGTGAAATCGGTAACCCACCAAGGCAATAAGAAGTTATAGGTTCCGGTATCGCCGCCAGCGCGTAAGTTGACCCCTAAGGTATCGTCGTGGATGTATTTGTGGTAACCCTTAGTGGTGGCTTCGGGATCAAAAGTATCCTCACTGTTTTCGTAAATGTCGGCAAGGAAGATGTCGAAGTCGGAACGGGTATATCCGTCATACAGAGTAACATTGTCGAGCCAAAGCGACCTCAAGCTCCAGTTAAGATTATCGACCAAAACAATTTTGGTGACATCTTGAACGTGGGTAACGTCGGCTTTGACTTCCAACGCTTGCTTTTCGGCGCCTAGACGAGCGCCAACGCCCGCTGCAACAGCCATCGAAAGTGCAGCGAAACCGATAAGTAACGTTTTCTTCATCCTTTAGTTGTTCCTTTCTTGGCCATTTTGGGCTCGCTTAAGGATGCCTGTGGCCATGTACGATGTAATACGTTGATAAGAGTATATATGTGCGGGCTACAAGAGTTGAACCACAAATCCGATGACCCCAGCTTTAACTTTTTCACTAAGCAACGCAAATGTAACCGCTTACATTATGTTTCATAAAATGAATTTAACCGTTCTCGCGAAAAACATGGAAAGCCAGTGGAAAAACCACGCTTCCCTTGAAAAACGTTTCAGGAAAGTTGATTTGGCGTTTTCGCGACATTTCTATAGAAAGCATCGAATGAAAATGGATAATTCATGGGGAAAAAATCATCAATATGCCATTCCAAAAAGGCGAATTGTCTTTATAATCAACGTAATCTACAAACGCGTACAAGCGTATAGGAGGAAATATGAAGTCTAAAAACCTTCTTGCTGTTTTTGGCTTAGCGGCAGCTGCGTCTTTCGCCATCGCACTTGGCGTAAGCGCAAACAAAAACGCTGAGCCCGTCCATGCGGATGCCGATACATGGATGATCAACGCCAGCATCGATATGGGGTCTTACCTGACCGGTCTCGACGGATTCAATGCGAGTAGCGTGGTTTTCCGTTGTGGTAACGAAGGCTCAGGCGGATGGGCCGAGGCCAGCATGCATCCTAGCGGCGTCAGCAACATTTACACCGTCAACGTTTCTTTTGCCGATGGCTTTACTTTTAACCGCATTCAAGTCAAGTTCAATCAAGGCCTTGAAGAAAAGTATTCCGTGGCTTGCGCGCAGAGTGGTTCAAAAGCAGCTCACTCGCAGTCTTATTACTTAACCGCAGAAGGGGAAGGCGACGCCGCTTGGGATGGCGGGAACTGGAAAGCTTCTTCGGGCAATGTTGGTTTATCCTTCTCGTACAACAACTCTTCCTTGGAGGTTACGGAAGACATCCCCAACAAGCGCTTTATCTGCACCAACGTTCCTTTAGAGGCGAGTTCGAGCAAGTACTTCACTTTCCGTTATCGCGCGTCTTGGGAGTATACGTATGCCACGTTAACCGATTCCGCGAAAGAGTATATTAACGCCTCTTATGGCGATGGCTGGGTTTCCATCAAAGAAGCAGGGAATTATGACATCATTTTGAAGAATGATGGCGAAGATGGCGGCATCATTGACTTCAAGCTTCGCGAATCGTCAGAAAGTTATATTTACTACGTCACGCAAAGCAGTTCCGAGACGGTGGATTACATTTACACCGTCAA
>JBGUWA010000255.1:0-7304 GCA_045220635.1 Candidatus Alloenteromonas sp.
ATATTCCAACGAGAAAAGCCCGTCAGATTTGAGTTGAGTGTATCATATTCGCCCGTGAAAGCGCATACAAACGTACTACCTTAATCCGCTTATTTTTTTCTTAATTGGTATAACGGCGTGCGTTCCCTCCAAGCGAAAACCCCTCACTGACCCCGCCGTTTTTTACCAAAGAAAAACGTCAACGAAGTAAAAAATCTGCAGGTTATGTGAAAGCGCTTGCAGGGTCAATCTCTTGACGGATAAGGTAATCTCGCCCTCAAAAAAGGAGAAACAAATGAGCAAAAACAGAAAACCCAAACCCCTGTTGGTCGGAATCATTTATTCGGCCGCTTTCGTGTTGTCGCTCGGCATCGCCATCGGCGCCCACAGCGCAGCGAGCTACTATGACGCCGTCATCCAAGACTTCTTGGGCGTGATTGGTAAGAAACGCGTGAACGAAGTCGACGACGGCTTAGACAAGGAATACAACAAACTCCGTTACGACACCATCAAAGAACTCGATGATTATGAACGCGAGCTCGTCCGCGATATCGGCGGCGAAGGCTATGTGCTTCTGCAAAACGAAGGCAAGAACCTCCCCTTGCTTGCCAAAAGCAAAGTCAGCTTGTTCTCCCATTCTTCCGTCGACCTTCTCGCCGGCGGCACTGGCTCGGGCACAGGCGCCCTCGACATCAACCTCAAAGACGCCTTCATCGCCCAAGGCTTTGAAGTCAACCAAAAACTATGGGACTTCTATGCTAGCGGCAACGGCTCGACCTATGTCCGCGGCTCCGGCTCGGTCAACTACGGCCATGGCGTGGAAACCTGGGCCATCAACGAATGCCCGCTTTCCGTGATGCAAAACGAAGCCGGCCTTCTCGATAGCGCCACCGGCACCACCCCGATCTTCATCCTCTCCCGCACTGGCGGAGAAGGACGCGACCTTGCCCGTGGCATGCACCGCCATACCGGCATCGAAGAAGACAAAAACAAACACTACCTCGAACCCGATTCCGTCGAACTTGGCATCCTCTCTTACCTCAACGACCACTTCACCAACGTCGTCTTGGTCGTCAACGCCAACAACGCGATGGAACTCGATTGGGTCGCCAATTACCCCAACATCAAGTCCGTCTTGTGGGCTCCTGGCGGCGGTGGCCAAACGGCCAACTCCCTCGTCGACGTCCTCTCGGGCGCCAAAAACCCCAGCGGCCATCTCGTCGACACCTTCGTCAGTGACAACTTCTCTTGCCCGTCCATGGCCAACTTCGGCGACGTCATGTACACCGTCAACGGCCAACCCGCCCTTGCTTGGGGTAACGCGTTAGAGGATCTCTCCAACACCGAATCCAAGCATAATGGCTACTATGGCGTCTCCTACGACGAAGGCATCTATATCGGTTATAAGTACTACGAAACCCGTTACTTCGATAAGGTCTTAGGCCAAGGCAACCCCGGCAGCTTCGACTATGACAAAGAAGTCGTCTATCCCTTCGGCTATGGCCTCTCCTACACCGAGTTCCAGTGGAGCGGCTTCCAGCTCACCAACGGCCTCGATGGTCAGCTCACCGCCAAAGTCACCGTCAAAAACAAAGGCACGGTCGCGGGTAAAGACGCCGTCGGCATCTACGTCAACGTTCCTTATACCGCCTATGACCGCGCCAACCACATCGAGAAATCCGCGGTCTCCCTCGTCGGTTTCGCCAAGACCAAACTCTTAGCCCCCGAGGAAAGCCAGACCGTCTCCATCGCCATCGATGCGGACCTCTCCTCCTATGACGACGTGGTCGCGAAAGCCTTCATCCTCGAAGATGGCGAATACCGTTTCACCGCCGCTTCCGACGCCCACGAAGCCACCAACAACATCCTCAAAGACCTCGGTCAGGACGTTCCGGGCGACGCTTCCTTCGTCGCCACCGCCGTCTATGACGAACCGGGAGCCGACATGCTCATCATCGATACCACCGCTTCCGGCGCGACCATCACCAACCACTTCGACGACGCGAACTACATCGCTCGCGACAAATACCTCACCCGTAACGACTGGGTCGGATCTTGGCCGGTTACCCACGGCAACCAAAACAGAAAGTTCGTCTCCATGTACTCCGAACGCAACGGCTACACCTATCAAGAGGAAATCACGCAGGAAATCTATAACCGCCTCCTCGCCAAAGGCACTGCCGAAGCGGCTCGCTCCCCCATCAAAGACGAAGACGTTTCCATCGGCGTCACCGGCTTTGGCCAAAAAGGCGAGATGGAACTCATCGACGTCCGTGGCAAAGACTTCCACGAAGTCGACTGGAGCAAACTCGTTGACCAGATGACCTCCGAAGAAGTCGGCCGTATCCTCAACCTCTCCGGTTACACCACCGGCGCTTCGAAAGCCATCGTCAAACCCGCCACCCACGACCTTGACGGCCCGATGGGCTTGAACCTCATGGCCACCCACGAACCCTTCTCCGTGGCCTACCCCGCCGAAGTCACCATCGCCGCGACCTGGAACGTCGAGCTCTCCAAGGCCCATGGCGACGCGATCGCCCAAGACGGTCTCCGTCCCAACGTCCTCGCTGCCGGTTGGTATGGCCCTGGCATCAACATCCACCGCACCCCCTTCTCCGGCCGTAACTTCGAATACTATTCCGAAGATAGCTACATGTCCGGCGTGATGGGCTTAGGCGCCATCAAAGCCGCGGCCGAAAACGGCATGTACTCCTTCGTCAAGCACTTCGCGCTCAACGATCAGGAAGACCACCGCGACCAAAACGGCTTCGCCACCTGGTCCAACGAACAAGCCATGCGCGAAATCTACCTCCGTCCGTTCCAAATGGTCTTCGAAGGCGGCACCGTCGAAACCCGTTATTATGAAGGTACGACCCTAAAAACCGCGCAAACCCCGCTTGCCCTTGCCACGATGACCTCCTTCAACCGCATCGGCACGACCTGGGCTGGCGGCAGCTACCCGCTTCTGACCGAACTCCTTCGCGACGAATGGGATTTCCAAGGCCTCGCGGTCACCGACTACTCCGGCGGCGCGACCTCCTACATGCACACCGAGCAGATGATCCGCGCCGGTGGCGATGCCCAGCTCTCGCAATATGGCGTCCCGTTCAGCAACTTCACCCCCGCCAACATCTACTACGCCAAAAAAGCGATGGCCCACGTCTTGTTCACGGTCGTCAACTCCAACAACATGAACGGCTTCACCCATGGCGCCACCCTTGGCTCCGCGGGATTCCCCGTCTACTACTTCCTCCTCATTGGTCTTTACGCCAATGCCGCCGGCGTCCTCACGCTTGGACTGATCTTCACCATCCGCTCCATCCGCAAGAAACGCCGCCTCAAAGAAGCGGAATAAACCTATTGCCCCGCCCCGTGCGGGGCTCTTTTTATTGAATTCGCGCCTGCGCCCGTCATAATAATGGGTAAGCATGAGAACCACGATTGCCATCGTCGAAGATTCGGACGACGCCTACCAACGGCTGGCCGAACACATCGATCGCTTTGCCAAAGAAAACGGCCAAGAGTTCGACGTGACGCGTTTTTCTTCGGGCAATCCCTTCCTCGAGCAGAAAGATTTAGGCTTCAATATCGTCTTCCTCGACATCGAGCTTCCCGACCTCGATGGCCTAAGCATCGCCCGACGTCTACGCGAAACCAACAAGGTGTGCAGCATCGTTTTCGTCACCAATTTGGCCAAGTACGCGCAGTATGGATACGAGGTTGATGCGATTAGTTATTTGGTCAAACCCGTAACCTACGATTCCTTCTCGCTGGTGTTCCGAAAAGCCATTAACGCCTATGCCCAAAACGAGGAATACGACTTCGTCTTCAAGATTCCCGGCGGCATGCAGAAGATTTCCGCCAAACGCTTGATGTATGTCGAAATCGTTTCCCACATCATCGTCTATCACCTCGTCGACGAAACGATTGAGAAAACCGGCACGATGAGCAAAGTCGAAAAGGTTTTGGCTCCGTTTGGGTTCTTACGTTGCCATAACGCCTTCCTCGTCAACCCGATGTTCATCCGTGGCATCCAGCAAAACGATCTGCTCGTCGGCACCGAGACCATCCCCCTTGCCCGCGGCAAGAAAAAAGCGTTCCTCGAAGGCCTCTCCCATTATTACTTAACCAAGGCGGGTAAAAATGAACTTCTATGACATCACCATCCACGACTTCCTTGAGACGTTAGTGGAATGGGTTTTCGAATACTATGTCTTCGCCATCGCGCTTTTTTGGAAAATGCCCCGCAAATCCCGCTTCTTTTTGCGGTATATCCTTGGTCTGCTCGCCATCGTTGGGCTTTGCTATCCTCTCGCGATCTTCAACCATCTCTATGGCAATACCGTCCTAGGAAGATCCTTTGTTTACATCACGTTGTTCGGAGCGGCCATCGGTCACCACTTCCTTTGCTATAAGCATCGCCCCACGCAGATCTTCGTCTTCGCCGACCTCGCCTATCTCATTCAAAATGGGGTGTATCGCACCTTCTCCCTTTTCTATACCCTCAGCATGTACCTTGCCGGTCCGGGGCATCTCTCCGAAATCGGCTTCAAGTTCATGTACTATGGGCAATTCCTGCTGCAGGCCATCATCGTCTGCCTTACCCTGGTCCGCGCGGCGAAGAAACGCTTGCTCGACCAGCATTTGCCGCGTTTCGTGGTCGCCATCAGCGTATTCACCGTCATCCTGGGCGTCGGCGTCAGTTCCTTGTTCGACGTCAACATCGACATCATCGCCCAAGGCAGCTATGTCTCGCCCACCGAGGCCGTGTATTTCTTACGTCTATCCACCAACTTCACCGCCTTGATGCTCAACGCCGCGATCATCATCATGCTTTTCTCCTCCAATCGCGCCCGTCGACTTACCCGCGACATCGATGAGCTCAACTACCTCGTCCAGCAAAGCGCCAAGCAGTACGAGATCTCGCAGCAGACCATCGACTCCATCAACATCAAATGCCACGACATGAAACACCGCATCAACTCCATCGTCGGCGGCGCCCTCCCCGAAGACGCGATTCGCGACATCAACGAATCCATCGCCATCTACGACGCCTTGATCGATACCGGGTATCGGCCGTTAGACGTCATCCTCACCGAGAAAAACCTCCTTTGCGAGTCCCATGGCATCGCCTTTACCAAAACCGTGGATGGCCACGCCTTATCCTTTATGTCCAACGGTGACCTTTTCTGCTTATTCGGCAACGCCTTGGACAACGCGATCGAGGCCGCCTGCCGCGTGCCTTTAAAAGAAAAGAGGTACGTGAACCTCTCCGTCCGCTCCCCCGCCTCCGGCATCGTGCAAATCGAATGCATGAACTATTACGTGGGCGATATCAGCTTCGATGGCGAGCTGCCCACCACCAGCAAAGGCGACACGGTTTACCATGGTTATGGGGTGCGTTCCATCCGCGAAATCGTCCAACATTATGACGGCCAATTCTCCATTGATGCCAAAGATGGCGTCTTCACCTTGCGCATCGTTTTGTTCGCCCCCACGATAGCCAATTAAGTAAAAAATTGCACAGTTAGGATGAAAGCGTTTTCATGAAGTTTTTTGGTGACCATAGTTATCCTGTCTACTAACGACAAGGAGAACTCGTATGAAAAAGACTCAACATGGTTTCCTCGCTCTTATCGCATCCAGCATGTTGCTGGTAGCCTGCGGCGGCGGAGGCCAAGACATCAAAGCCGATCCCTTAGTCATTAAGAAAGTCGCCGACTTCTCGCAGAAGGTCGACGGATTCTACGCTTCCAATGGCTATGGCAACGGCGACCCCTTTGGCGTCGAATGGAGCGCCTCTGAGGTCCAGACCAAGGACAATGAACTCCACTTATCCATCCATAATAATGACGCGGGTAAGGAATGGCCCTACAAAGGCGGCGAATATCGCTCCACCCAATTCTATGGCTATGGCGACTTCGCGGTTCGCATGAAACCCTCCGCCACCAACGGCACCGCTTCCACCTTCTTCACCTACACCGGCGAATGGGATAGCGAAACCCTCCACCCCTCCACCGGCGCTGGCGACACCCGCAACCCGGACAACAACGAAGGCGTCCACGACGAAATCGACATCGAATTCCTCGGCAAAGACACCACCCACGTCCAGTTCAACTACTTCAAGTCGGGCAAAGGCGGCAAAGAATACCTCTACAACCTCGGTTTCGACGCCTCCAAGGAATGGCATACCTACGGCTTCCGTTGGGAACCCACCCAAATCACCTGGTTCGTCGATGAGAAACCCGTCTATCGCGCCACCGATGGCATCCCGACCCACCCCGGTCGCATCATCAGCAACTTCTGGGCGGGCAACCCCGACAACTCCGGCATCATGGGCTGGATGGGCCGTTACGATGGCAAAGGCGCCGACGACGCGGTCTATCAATTCATCTCTTCTACCGGCACCGCCAAAGAAACCCACAAAGGCGAGGCGTCCTCTTCCCAAGGTTCCGACTCCGGTCAATCCTCGCAATCCCCGAGCGATTGGGATTCTGTCGAACCCGTCGACATCACCGTCCTCAACGCCGATGACGTCTACACCACTCAGGTTTCCAGCGACAAGAAAGCCGTCGAAGTCACCTACGAGGGCTTGAAGTTCAATACCTATAAGAACGTCGTCCTCAACGTTCCCGAAGACAAGCGCACCACTTCCAGCAAAGTCTACTTCGAGCTTGAGAACAAAGGTCAATCCTCCGTCTTCATCCGCGCCGACGTCGATGCCGCGACCACCCATGGCACGAACAACATCAAAGCCATCAACACCTCGGCCACGCAAGACGGCAACACCGCGGAAACCGACCTCGAATGGGGCGGAAGCAAGTTCTTCGTCTCCCCTGGCACGACCAGCAAAGCCGTCATCAACTATGATGGCGATCCCGTCGATCTGCTCCTTATGATCGACTCTGCTTGGAGCACCGACTCCGACACCGAGCACACCGGTGACATCGTCATCAAGAACGTGAAGTTCGACCACGTAGAGCGCCCCGCTACCTCCAGCGCGGATAGCTCCACCCCAGCGGCTTCCAGCGATTCCACCCCCGCCACCTCTGAAGCCACTTCCCAGGATTCCTCCGTGGCCCCCGCTGGCTTGACCGTTCCCTTCAACGGCAACGGCGTCTACACCTGCGACAACCAGCCAGGCAGATCGGTCATCACCTACGAATCGGTGACCAACAACACCTATACCAACGCGTATGCCCCGCTTGAAAACATCCCCGAAGGCACCGATCGCCTCGCCTTCACCGTGAAGAACAACAACACGGAAGACGCGGTCCAGATCTCCTTCGGCGTCGGCAAGAACACCGAAGCCGGATTAGTCTCCG
>JBGUWA010000256.1:0-18381 GCA_045220635.1 Candidatus Alloenteromonas sp.
TTGCCATCAGCATCGACATAATCATCAGTTAAGATGGTCCAAGAAATAGGTTCGCATTTGAACCAATAGGTGGTTCCCTCTACGATGGTAGTGCCGTTATCGAATTTATAATCATTATATGGTATAGCACTTACTTTGGCGTAATATTCACCATCATATAAATACCACCCGTTAGATTCTGTAGTTATTAATGCACTAAGAGCAGAAACTAGAGATGAATCATTGATGTTCTTTTGTGGATATAAGCCATAGGTAACAGTGCTATTTTTAGTAGAGAACATTGGCGTGATGCCTAAACTTTCGTTTCCGCTTGGAACATATCTATCGTCATCACATGTTAGAGTGGCAAACGATTCATAAGTGGAAAAATCATGATCGACACAAGTGACTCCTGGATCGGTAAAGGTATGGGTAGCGCATCCATTAGTGCTACTAGCCCAGAATTCTTTGCTTCCATGAGTGGTTTCGGTAGGTGCAACGGCGGCATAATGATGCCAAACCTCATCATTCGTAGCGGAAACAGATGAATTTTTAAGACCACCATTAATAACTAAAACAGCACCGATGACAGCAATCATTGATGTTACAGTAACAGACAATAGAATTTTCCCTTTATTCATATTCACAACCTTTAGATAGAAGAAATTTAGCGATTGTTTATATTTCATTCAACATTTTTATGCGATAACCTACTGAATTACTGAACTTTTTCTTGATAAATCCTTTGATGTTTTCTTGCCAAGACCCATTTCACCAACTAAATGAAGATCTAAATGGGTTTGATTTAATGAACCTCAAAAGATGCTTTGAAAGCGAACATAGAATCAAAGTTAGAGGTCAATTTTATATCGTAAAACATGGTGTATTTTTTATTAATAATAAATAAAAAGGACTGATATTTTGCATCAATCCAATTTAACTAAGTTGGCCGGGATGTACAATATTGATACAATGGAACAAGACGGAAATCCGTGGAACAGGCTATAATTGTCATCTAATCATAAAGCACTTCATAATCAGGAAGGGATTTCCATTCATCGGTATTAATTACTATATCTATAATTAGTTGGAAGTACTCAATGAGTAATTTCCCTCTTTCATTATTCCCGCTCCTTTGTTTGTTAAACCATGATAACGACAATAGTAACGCATTTTTATCATTCCTCTTTATGCTTGTTTATTTTATAACTGATTTCCAGTAGACCAATATTAAGAATTAAGAAAGCTAATAAATATATTGGCATTACCCAATAACCCATATTTTGAAAGAGGTGTCCAAACACCATCGGCATAAATGTTGCCCCGACATAAGCACTTGCCATTTGTAAGCCAATCACTGGAGCAGCATAATCATTGCCAAAGTTTATCGGCGCCATATGTTGAATCGATGGATAAATTGGACCCATTCCAATACCAATAATTAAAAATCCAACCGCTGTTAAAACAAAGTTATCAAGCGACAAACAAATAAGAATTATTCCTATTAGTTCAACAGCAATTCCGATTCTAATTAAATTCTTATCTTTAATTTTATTTGCAATAAACCCAGATATTAATCTTCCAATCATTAAACCACCAAATATTAGCGATCCAAATGCCGCTACTATTTCTTCACTTAAAGAGATATAACGTGAAGCAAAATAACTCGATGTCCAAACAAAACACGTTGCCTCTCCTGCACAATAAGAAAAGAAAGCAATTAATGTTAATATAACAGCGGGATTTTTAATCGCATCTTTAATACTTTTTGATGATGTTTTTTCTTCAGGGGTTTCTTTGAAATTTCTACGCCAAAGAGGAATTGAAAGAATAACAACAATTAGGATTCCGATTTGAATATAAGAAACCCAACGATACCCTTGATTCCAATGTGCATATTTTAACGCTAAGCCCATTATCAAAGGTGAAATAATCGCTCCTAATCCATAAAAGCAATGAAGGAAATTCATCACTCTCGAAGAATAGTGTTTCGCAACATAATGATTTAATGCTGCATCAACCGAACCTGCTCCTAGACCATATGGAACGGCAAAAATAAAAAGCATCCAATAGTATTTAGAGAAGGAAAAACCTAATAATCCCACCACTGTCAAAGCGATCGAAAATGTCACTATCCAGTGCGTTTTAATATGTTTAATTAATGTCGGAGCAATCAAAGAAGAAACAACAGTCATTAAAGCAATGGTCATTGAAACATACCCAGCATATGATTCTGGTACATTAAAAGTAATATGCATGGTGGGCCACGCTGATCCGAGTAACGAATCAGGTAGTCCTAAAGACATAAATGCTAAATAAATAACCGCAATTAGGAGTGCTGTCATTGTAAATATCATTCTATCACAATTATCATTCTTAAAGAAAAAGCGCCGATTCCTAAAGTAAAGTCCGTTTGAAGCCGCGGAACCCGAGTTATCGGACTAATCGCGGCTTTTCCTGTCGGGAAAGCGGAATTCAGTCTTGGAATCTGGGGCCATCCGGCGTTCTTGGGCATGCCGAAAAAACCGGCCCGAAGTCGGTTTCCCGGACTTAACGCCGTTTCCCGTGTTGGGGCGATAGGCCCCGGCGGCAAGCCGTTGGGAACGTTTGGGCTGGTTACCTCTCGGGCCCTAGGTAATCAAGCAGCAGCTCGATTATCCCTTCCCCGTAGACGGCCTCGAACGCCTCCCTCGGCGTTTTGCCCCCAAGGGATTTGAGGGGCCTGCCGATCATCGCCTCGTTGGCCTCCCTGACCCTGGATTCCGGGATGGGATCGACCGGCCTCCCCTTTGGGAAATGGAGTCGGAGCTGGCCGTTCATGTTCTCGACCGAGCCCTTCTGGTTGCTGACGTATGGGTCGGCGAAGAACACCTTCGTCCGGATTTCGCCGTTCCCGTCCGCCTCGATCCTGGCGAAGTCGGAGAAGCACGGGTCGTTGTCGGTGAGAACGAAGGAGAAGACCTTGGAGAACGCCTCCCTTCCGATCTTCTCGTCGATCCAGTCCCAAAGGGAAAGCACGGCGCCTTGGTCCCCCTTTGGCAAAAGCCGGATGTAGACGAAGTGGAGCTCGGGTATCGATATCGTCAGTATCGCCCTTTTGTCGGAGACGATCGACCCGAGGAAGTCCATCTGGCACCCGAACTCGCCGGGGTTGGACCTCCGATGGGCGAGGTAGTCGAGGTAGTTATGGCCGTCCTTTCCTTTGGAACTCCCCCCGTAATCGTAGGATTTGGCCTTCCTTTTCTTGTATCTCGCGGCCATCGGAAGGTCGATCCTCCTCGCGGTGGTGAGCCCCATCGCCACCCAGCGGTACACCGTCTGCTGCGAGGCGACCTTGGCGACGGAGGGGTCCCTCGTTATCTCGTAGACGGACTTCTTCGCGGCGAGCCCCGCGGTGAGGGCGTCGTCGACCAGGCGGAACTCGGCTTCGTCGCAGTCCAGGCCGGCCCTGCTTTGGACGAGGCGCTTGTCTGCCATCGCCTGCGCGGATTTGGCGACGTAGCGGAACTTGGCGCATCCGCATTTCCGGCTCCCGTATTTCCTTGGGCAGTTGTCGCATACGAAGGGGAAGCGGCTGAGGCGCCTGCATTCGCCGGCCCCGTCGGTCTCCTGCGTCCTGTTCCTCCTGATCTCCTTCGACACCGAGGTGGGGTCCATCCCGATCCTTTGGGCGATGGACTTCAAAGGCTCTCCTTGCGCGAGCCCGTGGGCGATCTCCACCCTTTGCTCGAGGGTGAAGTGCTTCCAATGTGTTAACATATGTTTGTCCTTTCTGTTTCTTTCCGGGAAACGAAGGACATTTTACGTTGCTTTGGGCCTTTCTCGGACTTATTGCGGTTCCGCGGCTTCAAACGGACTTTACTTTAGGAATCGTTATTCTTAAAGAAAAAGGATTGACACCACTGTATCAATCCTATTAACCTACGTTGGTGACCCGTACGCGATTCGAACGCGTGAATGTATCCTTGAAAGGGATATGAGTTAAGCCGCTTCTCCAACGGGCCACGTGGCGCTCAGCATAGGATTCGAACCTACAACCGATCGGTTAACAGCCGATTGCTCTACCGTTGAGCTAGCTGAGCATGCCCTTTTGGGCACGCACAATAATAAGCGTCTCAAAAGGAGTTTGCAATGATAATCGGTGGTTTTTGGGAAATTCGTTATTCGCCTAATTTGGCTTCGACGGCGCGATACAAATCGGCGACGGTCTTGAAGCTGGAAAGCTCTTCCGTTTCGAAGCTGACGCCGAAGCGATCTTCAAGGTCCAGGCACATCTCCACGATGTCCAAAGAGTCCAAGCCCAAATCACGAAGGGATTTGGATTCATCGACGTTTTTAACGCCAAGACGTTCTTCAAACATCTCGCGGAATTGTTCCATTTTGGTTTGCGACATAGTTAGTTACCTCGGGGTAATTATACGTTTGCTCCCATAAAAGGGAAAGCCCATTGCACGATTTGGGTCCAAAGCGGTCGCGACTAGAGGCAAGAAGGCAAAAAGTATTCCATCGGTTGGTCTAGGGTTACGCTTAAGGCTTTCGCGCGAGCTAGGCTAATCCGCCACAGCTCCTCGTTTTTGACGTAACGGGCAAGCGTTGGGATGGGAATGCCGGCGCATTTCGCGATCTGGACATAGGTTAGGCCCGCTTTTTTCTTGGCCGTCTCAAGCAAGCTGGTTTTCGAAAGCCTGCGCTCGAATTCCTCAAGAAGCGAAGAAAAACCCATTTCATGATAGGGGTAATATAGCCGCTTCATTTCCGCGATGGGAAGCACGGCGGCGATCACGGAGAAAGAGAGGTTCCGCCGGAAGAATAGCGAGGCATAGGATTCGCCAATCCAATAAGCAACGGAATCGCTTCCTCGGAAATCCAGCGGCTTGGAAAAGCCATAAGCCTTCTGGAGGAGTTCCTCCGTCGATGCGCCTTCAAAGAAGGAGGCATCTCCGCGTTCTAAGTTACGGAAGGCAATCCCCCACTTCAGCTGCCGCTCCAGCAAGGCTATGGGCAACGCTTCATGGGCGAGGCTAGACTCGAAAAACAAAGCGATGGATTCGATGAGTTGGGGTTGCAAATTAGTGGCGATCATAGAGTAAATCCCTTAAAAACACGCCGTTGACGTGGTCGACGTTGCGCAATACTTCATCATATTCCTCGTCGACGGACCGCATTTTCTTTTGATAGGCATCAAGCCATTCTTCGCCAATCCGCCGCGCCTCGATAAACGATAGACGCGCAAAGGCCTCCGGCGAAATCAATACGTATTGCAAGCCTAGTTTCCCTAGCGATAGGGCGCGGGTCAAGGAGCCATAGTCCAAGGCGTTGGACAAGAAGTCTTTGCAATAACGGAAATAACGGTCGTCCGCGCGGTACCCCACCACGGCGTCATACCCTTCCAAGGAAACGGGGTACTTCGCAAACAAATCGCGGAGCAACGCCTGATGATGATCGGCGAAGCGCGGCTCAAGGCGGCGATGCCGCAATAGAAGCGAGAGCCAATGGAGGGCGGAGAATTCTTCCTTGGTAAGATCAAGGATGCGTAAGCCTTTCGCGTTGATGCGATAGGAGTTCACAAAGCCGTTTACGCTTCGGCTCGCCCAAAGCTTCGCATCTTCTTGCTCTAACGTGCAATAAAAGCCTAGACCATAGTCGTTGCTCGGATTGCCTAAGCCAAAGCAGGGGCGTTCCACGATTTGGGGAGATCCGTGATGGAGGATGATCATATCTGCATTATACCAGTTCATATCATTCGTGATATGTTATTCATCGTTATTTTCCATAAATGCTCCTATTCCATATCATTTGTGATAGGTTTTTGTTATTAATCGATAGAGAAAGGCCCGAAGGCAACGCCCTCGGGCCCCTACCCTCAGTTCGAGACGAAGGATGTCTCTTGGTCCACGCGTTGACTGATCGTCTGGGTGGACTTGTTGAAAATCCCATACATCGCCGCCGCGACCGCGCTGAAGAGAACCAGCACGAGCACCATGCCGAGCAATTGTCCTTTGATTTCAGACATACGTACCTCCTTTCTAATTCTTGTAGTAGCCGATGACGGCGCTTCGGCGGACCGAGATTTGACGCGTTTCCTTTCCAAGGACGAAGGGTTGGTAGTCCTTCTCGAGGAAATACGTCACGGTGTCGCCGATGCGGAACACCTCCCGTTCACCGTCTTCTAAGCGATAACGCGCCCCATAGGAGGCGATGAGCCGTTTGGTTCCCTGGCTCAAGGTACCCTCCTGGGCGATGCGATAACTCACCGTCAGCGATAACGCGTCCAGCGAGTTCTTGATGATGCAGACGTTCATTAAGTCGCTGGCCAAAAGCAAAACCGACATAAGGAACGCAAGCGATAAGATCAATCCGAGTTTATAAGACATCCATTAATTCCCCCATGACTTCCATGACCGACATCGTTAGGGAAAGCATCGCGATCCCCGCCCCGCATAGAGGCAGAAACGACAACGTGTCGAGACGGTCGAGCCGCCGCGCCTCGTCAATCGAGTGGCGCGTGTCCGATAACTTGCCGAAAAGACGCTGGAACTGCCGGATGTAAACGCCCCCTTCCCCTTCGTCCACCATCTGGTAGACGGCAAGCATCACTTCCTTGACGGAAACGTCGCGGAAGACGCTGGCGAAGCGAACATACGGCTCGACGGATTTGTCTTCGTCGATGTCTTGCAGAAGCTTGGCGAAATGCGGCGCCAAGGCATCGCTCGCGTATTCCTTGACCATCTCGAGGGAGCGATACACCGTGAAGCCATCCGAGACAAAGACGCCGAAGAAGGTGAACAAGTTGACGAATTCGCGGTTATATTGCTCGAGCTTTCGGTTCACCATCGCCCCATAACGAGTGAAAAAGAAGAAGGCAAAGCCAGCATATCCAAGAAGCGGGAACATCGTCAAAAAGCCTAGGCCCCGCCAGAAAAGGAAAGCCACCGTCACCCCGGCGAAAACGACGCTGGCGAGGGCGAAAAACACCATTTCCTTTCGGAAATCCAGGCCGAGGAACTCCAACTTATCCTTTAGCTTTTTCACGTTTGACCCTCCGTGGCAAGGCGATCTTTACGCCCGTATGCATGTAGGCGTAGATGCCAATCGAGACGAGGAAGAAGACGTAGAAGACCAGCAAGGAGCCTAGATACATCCAACTCGTCTTCAAGGTGGTGAAGAAATTGGCTAAGCCAAAGCGCAAGAACACGACGATGACCGTCGAGACGAGCCAGAGGAAGAAGAAACTCGCTGCTTTGCGGGCGGCTTTCTTTTGGTAAGAGGATTCCGACTCCTCGATGCGCGAAGCTTCCGCGGTGAGCTCCCCCGAAAGCTTCAAGACATCGCCGCCGCGGTTTAGGTATAAATCCAATAGCGACAAGAACAGGCGATATAAGTCCGACGCGAAATAGGCGTTAAGGTATTCGACCTTCTCTTTCGCGTCCATCCCCTCTAACGTGGGGTCAAGGTGATGGAATTCCTTTCCCAAGGGGCCAGCCGCGGATTCATAGGCGCGTTCAAGGCTGACGCACACCGAAAGCGTTACCAAATAAGAATGGATGAACAAATAGCATTCGTGGCGTTTGCGGCATTTCTGCCCAAAGGCATAGAAGGCAGGGCAAACGTAACTCACCATCAGAACGATCGCGATGACCCCTACCCCTGCCCCGATGTACCAAACGTCGCTGGCGAGGTATGCCGAAAAGCCGATGAGGATGGCCGCGGATATGCCGATGATCAAAGGCGTCTTCATTCGCTCTCCTCGACTTTGTTTTCGTCGTAAATCATGTCGATTTGCCGGGTATTTTCGTTGACGCGGCCAAGCGCGGAGATATGGCGGAAGATGCCACCGTCGCGCTTTTCCTTACGGACGTAGACCAATAAACCGAAATGGTGATAGATATCGGTAAGCAAGTCTTCGTAGACGAGGTTTTTATCCCCCGCCTGCGCCATGCGGGCCATGCGGTGCGGAATGGATTGGATGTCCTTCGCGTGCAAGGTCGTGATGATGGGGTGCCCCGACATGACCGCGTTCAAGGCCGAAAGCATCTCCGCGCCACGCGACTCGGCGACGATCAAATAGTCGGGGTTATTTCGTAACGCGTTGCGGATCAAGGCGGGGAAGGTCGCATCTTCGAAATGCTCATCCACCGCCCAGACGGTCATGTCGATCATCTCGTCGCCACGGCTAAGCCCAAGCTCGCCGATGTTGTCGATGACGATGACGCGCGTCGCGTCGGGCAGCTGCATGATGAGGTATTTCTGCAGCTCGGTTTTCCCCGCGCCGGTTTCCCCGGCGATGACGATGGATTCGGCATGCGCCAAGGCGTCGAGAAGAATCGCTTTGGTATTCGCGGGGAAGAACTCCTTGTCCGACGTCACCGCGGAACCTACCCTACCGATACGTAACGAGAAGGAATAGGACTTCTTGTCGTAGACGCGGGTAAGGGAAAGGAAGACGGCGTTGAGGCGGTACTTGCTGAACGAGATGTCGAGAATCGGGTTCATGTAAGAGAACTGTTTCTCGCAAAAGTTGGCGATTTGCCGCAAAAACGAGCCGATGTCTTCGGGAGTGACGGAGATGCCGGACTTGCGGCGGCCTTTGTTGGCGTCTTCATAGAAGATGGAATCGCCGTTATAGGAAATGTCGGTGACCCCGTCTTTTTGTAGCAAAGGCGCAAGGAAGGAAGACTCCAAGAATTCCTTCGCGCGTTCGGGATTGGTCATAGCAAACTTGCCTCCTGTATTTTGAAACGGGCCTCCTTGCGGAGCCGGTGCAAGTCGTCGATGGTCACGTCGATGACGATGGCCACCCGACTTGCGGTGACGGGGACATAGGAATAATCCGGCGCGGTGACTTCGAAGCTGTAACGACGGCAATAAGGTTTGAGTTCCACCGTGAAGTAACGGTCCAGCAAACTCTCCAGGCGCGGGATGTGGATGAGGGGCGCGCTTAAGTAACCGCCCGTGGCTCCGGAAACGACGGTCGCTTCTTCGACGAGGCTTTTGTATAGGCCAAGGTAGGCGCGATTCACCCCCGAGAAGCAATAGAGGTAATGGAAGCCATTGAGCAAAAACACCATGGCCAAGCCAGCCAAAATCATGTGCATCATGGTCGTTTACCCTATGACGACGCAATAATCCGCCGTCGTGCACGGACCGAATTTGGCTAGCGAGGAGCGGGCGCTGTCGTTGATGAGCACCCGATCGCCGAATTCGCCGATGTTATCGAAGAAGATCCCATAACGATATCGAGCCGCGTCATGCCCTTCGCGCAGGGGAAGGTAGATGTTGCGCGAAGAGAAATACGGTTCATCGGGTGGCGTGGCGTACATGTGATAATCGACGCGCGAATAATACAAAACATTCTTGGCGCCGGTGATGTCGTAGCGATAGACCCCCGCACGGATTTTGCTCCACTTCCCCTCTAGCGGCAGGGAAACGTATCCCCCATGGGGAATTCCAATGCTATAGAACTCTTCCTTATTCGTCGAAAAGCGGATTTCGATGCTTGGCGCGCTTTGGGGCGTCCCATAAGGGTTGGTGTAGAAAAGTCGCGTTTGGTTTAACGGGATGCGACGTTGCGCCAAATCTTCTCCCCCAAGCGTGCCTTCGACGTAATAGCCGTCGCGGTAACGGATCGTCTTGTACGGGTCGATTTGCGGGTCATAGAGGGCGACTTCGCGATTGCATTCATAAGACTCGTCGCCTGAGAAAACGATGAGGCCAGGCTCATTGAGGACCTTAGGGGAATCCTCAATGCGCAGATGAAGGTTGGAAAAGTTTATCCCTTGGTAATACGTGCCGCGGCTTAATCCGAAGACCAAGGTCACATTATGGTCGAGCTTCATGACGTCAGCGGGAAGCATCGCCGTCGCGGTAACCCAGCCATCGCTCCCTTTCGGCAAGGTGCTGATCGGCGGGGTATACACGTAATGCCAGCTTGGGTTGTCCTTATCCAAAGCGTCGACGAAGAAATGGGTGGCGCTGGAGAAACGGGTACGCAAAAAGCGCAATTCGATGTTGGCGACTTCGTCTTTGAGGAAGGGCCCATAGCGGAACGTGTAGCCTCCCTGATCGACGTTGGCGGAAACGCAGCAAAGCGCGCAGGGCAAAACCAGCGTCTTCAATAACGGGTTCTTCATAAGCCATAGCTCACTTTCCGCAAGATGGAGTCCTTGCGTGCCACGAAATCCTTGTCGCGGTAATCCTCCAAAAACCAATACGGGTAATGGCGGTACCGCTCAAGCACCTCGGCGACGAAGATGTCTTTGTCCTTGTCGCTAAGGTTCAAATAGAATTGGAGCACTTTGATCAAGAAGGTGCGCTCCCGGGCATATCCTCTGCCTTTGATTTTGTCTTCCGTCAAGTCGTAGATGTGCGTGTCGGGGCTACGTCCGATAAGCAAAAGACAACTCCGGAATTTCTTTCGCACCAAGTCGGCGTACTCGATGCAATCGTGAAGGGTTTTGACTCGCTTCATAATTCTTTCCTCCATATACCTATTGGGAGAAAAAGGGCAAATGTGACAAAAAACTTTCAAAAAAGATAGAAACTCGTCTTCGGCAAGGGCATGATAGTGGCATGATTTTGCTTCTTGGCGCCTCCGCTTCCGGCAAGACGGAACTCGCGAAATATCTCTTTGCCCATTTCCATATGGTGAAAGCCATCACCCATACCACGCGTCCCATGCGCGTAGGCGAAAGGCAGGACGTGGATTATCACTTCGTGAGCAAAGAACGTTTTCTCGAACTGAAAAAACAAGACGCTTTCGTGGAAACCACCGAATATAATGGCAATTTCTACGGCTGTTCGAAGGCCGAATGCGGCGATGAGAAATGCATCATTCTCGACCCTTCCGGCGTGGCGGCGTTTCAACGCTTGAATTCCTCAAGAATCATCACTTTCTTTTTGCGCACGCGAAAAGACACGCGCGAAAAAAGGATGCGTTATCGCGGCGATGACGAAATCTCGATCCAAAAACGCCTAAACGGCGACGATATTACCTTCGACGAAGCGCGTCTTCCAAAGGTCGATTACGTGATCGACTGCGACGAAATCGCCATCGACGATCTGGCAGAAAAAGTCTTTGATTTATATCAAAAACGCCTCAATTCTTGAGTTTTCTGCGCGGATGATAATGAACTTTCATCAATTCGGCCGTGTACGCGGTCGTTTTTTCTACGAAGATATCGACGCGGCCAAGGCTAATGAAATCCCCTTCTTTGGGGAAGCGACCTAAACGGTCGCTGATCCAACCCGAAAGCGTCTCCACGCCTTCGCCAAGTTCCTCTTCGTCGATGTGGAAGAAATCGAAGAAATCCTCAATGTGAATCGAACCGCGAACCAAGTAAACATTTCTTTTGTCCGTTTTGGCGATTTCTTCGCGAATGGGTTCCGATTCGTCGAACATCTCCCCCACCAATTCCTCCAAAATATCCTCCATCGTGACGATGCCGTCCGTGCCGCCATACTCGTCGATGACCAAAACGATGTGGTGACGGGAACGCTTCATCGCCTTGAGGACGCTGGAAATTTCCATCGTGCGGGGAATCGCCAAAATCGGGATCATCAATTCCTTGATATCGAGCTTGTTGGAGGACAAAAACGCCTTTTGGACATCCTTCAACGGCAAATAGCCACGCACGTTATCGAGGTTGGTGTCGTAAACGACGATGCGCGAGTGATGGAATTTGCCTTGCTGGACGCAACGGGCCAAGTTGTCGTGGATCTCAAAGCCTTCGACACGCACGCGCGGCGTCATGATTTCGTAGGCGCAGGTGTCTTTGAACTCGATCGCCGAGGAAAGCATTTCGGATTGGTCTTCGTTGATGACACCTTCCTCTTCGATGGTGTCGACCATGGCCTGAAGCTCTTCGTTGCTTGGAAGCGCCACTTCATTGCCTACCACGCTGACTAAAGGCGACGTGACTTTTCGCGCAACAAAGGTCGTCGGAACGACGATGGGATAGAAGAGGATTTGCAAAAAGCGCACGGGTTTTGCAAAGAAAATGGCGAGTTTATAAGGGTATTCGCGGCCAATGGTCTTCGGCAAAATTTCGCCAAAGATCAAAATGACGAGCAACATCGAAAGCTCCATCACCATCGCGGCGACGTCGCGGTTTTGGTTAAACCAAGGGATGTCCAAACGCGTGCTCGCGGCGGCCAAAGAGGAGGACAAGATGTTGACGAGGTTGTTGCCAAAAAGAATCGCCACGATCGTCGTATCGTAGTTCTTCGCCAATTTCGCGCCAAGAAGAGCGGTTTTAGTTCCTTTGCGTTCTAACCGCGATATGGGGGCGATTGAATAGACCATGTCGGCGCAAGAGAAGCATGCCGAAAGGAAGACCAGCAGGACGATGACGCCCAAATAGATGCCAAGCTGCGCATACGGATTCATCGATTGCTCCTCCGTATGGTGCGTTCGTCGATCGAGCCCACGAGCTCTTCTAAGACGTCTTCCATCGTGACCATGCCAAGGACCTTGCCTTGGTAACGGACGATGGCGATCTGGGTATGGTTGGACTTAAAGCCATCCAATAAGTCATCCAAGCGGATGCGTGGCGAGACGAAATAAGGTTTCTGGATGTGATCCTTAAACGGCGTCGCGGGATTCTGGAAATAGGCGTTAAGGTAATTCTTCACGACGAGGACGCCCGTGACCTGGTTGCTGTTCTTCACGTAAACCGGAATGCGGGAGAACTTCGACGCCTTGATCTTTTCTAGAAGCATCGGCGTGGTCAACCCATCGAGATTGATCATGGCCATGCGTTCTTTCGGGGTGAGCACTTCGCGGACCGGCGTGATGGAGAAATCCATCGCGTTTTGGACGATCTCGGATTCGTTTTCCTCAAAGACCCCCATCTCCTCGAAGTTATCGATGTAGGACTGGAAATCCTCGCCCGTCAACGCCACTTCGGGTTTGGCGCGGAACATCTTATGGACGAGGAAGGAGATGCCACGGAAGAACAAGCTGACGGGGTAGAACAGAAGGATGAAGAAGGCAAGCGGGTAGCAATTGATGTGGGCGATGGCGTCAGGAATCTTCTTGCCGACATACTTGGGGATCGTGTCGCCGAAGAAGAACAAAACGACTGCCATGATAATGGAGGCGATCAAAGAGACCGTCGCATCGGGAATAACGCCACGGAACAAGGACAAGAAAAGGAAGGTCGAAATGGTCGAAATCAAAATCGACACCACGTTATTCCCCACTAACGTCGAGATTAACGTCGTCTCGAACTTCTCACTTAAACGCAGAATCAGCTTGGCGGACCGCTTACCGGAATCCGCTTCGGCCATGTACTTATACCGGTTAAGGCAGGCGAATGATGTTTCGGATGAATTGAAGAATGCACTCAGCATCACCAAAACGACAAGCAACGTGATACTAAGCCAATCAGGGATACTATCCAAACACCACCACCTCCAGTGCGTTTCTTACGCGAGGGATAGTATAGCAAAGAATGCCTACTAAGAGAATGCCCATGCAAAAAGGCAGCCACGAGGGCTGCCTTAAGGGTTTTAACGAGGATTAATCGTCGTCATCGTCCGAGCCAGCGTTGAAATCTTTGAGTTCAGCGGCCCAGTCGTGCGGTTCGATCTTGCCTTGTTCGAGGCCATTCTTCTCCATGACGTCGGTGATGAGTTGTTTCGCGCGACGGAGGGAGAGTTCGGATTTGACCTTGAAGACGAGCGGGATGTCGCGATAGACGCCTTTGTGGCCAGCATCTTGGATCGGCAACGTCGAGTTCTCGTAATCCTTCGGATCGAGGGCGAAGTAGAGCTTGAGGCCCTTGCCGGCGATCGTGATCTTCACGAAGGTGACTTTGTGGAGACGGAAGGTGTCGCCCGTGTTGGAGACGCGAGACTTCACGCCATAGGAGAGGATTTCGGACTTCAATTCGTTGTAGTCGTCTTTGAGATCCTTTTCGGCGTCGAGCATGCGGGTCGGGAACGGGATGCGGACGATTTTGTCGTGGGGAGGGAGATCCGGGTTGACTTCGCCAACGGGTTTGGCGGGTGCGGGCTCCGGTTCGGGTGCGGGTTCCGGTTCGGGTTCGGGTTCCGGCTCGGGTGCGGGTTCTTCTTTGACCGGCTCGGCGGACTTCACGATGATGTTGACGACCGGCATCTGGATCTCGGGCTTGGGTTCTTCTTTGACCGGCTCGGGTTCATCCTTGAGGACGACGGTGACGGGCGGAACTTTCTCTTCTTTGACCGGAGCGGCGTCACGGAGTTCGGCGCGGATGACTTCGCGGATCAAATCCAAGGTCAATTCAGGTTCCTCTTCCTTGGGTTCTTCTTTCTTGGCGAGTTCGGCGGCGATGATGGCGCGGACGTCTTCGGCGGAGAGAGCGTTCTTCTTCTCTTCTTCGCGGCGAGCGCGTTCGGCTTCTTCGGCTTCTTTGCGGCGATTCTCTTCTTCGAGTTCGCGGCGATGGGCTTCGAGTTCGGCGCGGATGGCTTCGCGAACATCAACGGGCTCGGGTTCCGGTTCGGGTTCGGGTGCCGGTTCGGCTTCTTTGGCTTTGGCAAGCTCGGAAGCGATGATGGAACGGATGTCTTCGGCGGAGAGGCTCGGCTCGGGTTCGGGTTCGACGTAGATGTCGGCGGCTTCCTCTTCCTCGGGTTCCTCGGCGGTCAGATAACGGCCGATTTCCTCGGAGATGATGGAGCGGACTTCTTCGGCGGTAAGGGCCTTGGGGCCTTCCGGTTCTTTCGGGGTGGCGGGAACGTTGACGATGACGGGTTGTTCTTTGCCCGCGCCAAGTTCTTCTTTGATGATTTTGCGGATGTCGTCGGCGTTGAGGGGTTTCTCACCGTTGATCGCGTCTTGGATTTCGGTGACGGGGACGGTGTTCTTCTTACCCACAGTTTCGGCCGGGGCATAGGTGTTGATGTATTGGATTAAGAGCGGGCCTTGGATGCCAGGGGCGGGCGGGAACATCTCGGCAGAGTGACGTTCTTCGTAGCCACCGCGGGCGAGCGCTTCTTTGGCGGTCGCGGCGGATTCTTCGGATTCGAGATCTTCGTCGTGGATGACCATGATGTCATCGGCGGGTTCGCGATCAAGGCGCGGATTGGGGAGTTCGGCGAGGAGCCTGAGGTCGCAGATAAGGGCGACGAGCATCAGGATGAAGCCGATCACGAAGAAGAGGGCGGGGATGAAGTAGATGAGCGCAAGCCACTTGCCCGCTTGGAGCAGGCCGATGGTCAAGGTGATGATGCCGAACTGGTCGTTGGCGACGCCCGGCAAGAAATAATAGGTGATAAAGAAGAAGATGAGGGCCATTCCGATCAACGTGGTGATGGAAATGGCGGCCGCGGGGCCATGTTTTTTCTTGATCGCCATGCAGATCTGGACGATGAGAAGGATCAAGAACAAGCCCATGACGCCCAAGCTGACGAACGTCATGACGGTCATGTTGGTGAACTGCTGGGTGAGCAGGGTGCCCGTGTTGGCCAAAGAGGCCATCGCGTCGTAGACAACGGTGCCATCAATCGCGACATATCCCAAGCCGATGTAACCGCCAAAGGCGATCAGCAGGAAAATGAGGCCAACGATGGTTAAGGTCGTTACTTTCTTTTTCATTTTGCTTTCCTCCGCAAAAATTTCTTCGTTAAGTGTAAACTACTCCCGCGCAGGAAGCAACATACTAAATTTGCGCAAATCCCCGCTATTTCTTTCAATCCGCATGCTTTTTGCTGCAGAAAATACGCAGTTTGGAATCGAAGGCCTTGATATGGACATTTCCCATAGGTCCTTTTTCCCCATCCACGGTCCATGGGAAGGGGTAATCCACCTCGATTTTGATATCGGAAGCGACGATCTTCACCGTACGGGTTTTGAAGAAAAGATAGTGCAAAAGTCCATTAAAAAGCCCCGGTTTGGTCAAAAATAGCTCGAATTTGCCATCATGCATGGAGCTTTTCCTGCCGTTGACGGGGAAGCCGCCGACATGCTTGCCGTTGAGACACAGGATGAAGGGAACCCACAAATCCCAGGTTCGGCCATCGGCTTCGACGTGGCAACGGACTTTCTTGGGTTTGAGCGCCTCGCCGACGGCTTTGAAGTAATAGATGACCTTGCCAAGGCGTTTTTTGTACTTTCTTTTGGTGGTGTAGGAAATATCGGCAAAGGCCCCTACTGCCGTCATATAGGTAAATAAGGATCCGTTGACCTCGCCCACGTCGAAACCGCAGGTATGGCCTTTTTCGATGATCTTCAAGGCGCGGCGATACGAGCCATGGACGCCGAAGTTCTTGCCGATGTCGCAGAGGGTGCCGCCGTTGATATAGCCAATCGTCGGCGCGTCTTCCCTGCCCCGTAAGGCCGAGATGATGTTATTGAACGTGCCATCGCCCCCGCTGAAAATGAGGACGTCGTAATGGCCACAGGAAGAAATGGCGAGTTCCGCCCCTTCTTCCGGGGAAGCGGTTTGCCTAGCCTCAAGATCGGGATAGGTCTTTCTTAAGCGCGTCAAAATCGCGTCGAGGTGGCGGTTGACCCCGCCCTGACCGGTATTGTCGCTATATAAGAATAAGGCTTTAGGCATAAATAGAAGGCCCATCAAGGGCCTAGGGGATTACATTTTCTTGGGTTGGGTCGCCTTCTCGCCCACCAGTTCCGCCTTTAAGATGCGGACCATCTTCAACGGGCGGTCTTGGCGATCCTTGGGGGTAGAGGCGATGGCGTCGACGACGTCCATGCCTTCGACGACGCGGCCAAACGCGGCGTATTGCCCATCGAGGAAATAGTCGTTCGCGTCGCAGATGAAGAATTGGCTGCCGGCCGAGTTCATGGCCATGGAGCGCGCCATCGAGATGACGCCGCGGTCATGGCGAAGGGGGTTATCGAAGCCATTGGCCTTGAATTCGCCAAAGATGGCATAGCCTGGGCCACCCATGCCGGTGCCTTTGGGGTCGCCGCCTTGGATCATGAAGCCCTTGATGATGCGATGGAAGGTAAGCCCGTCATAAAAGCCTTTGGCGACGAGGCTTGCGAAGTTGGCGCAGGTATTGGGCGCGGCTTTGTGGTCGAGTTCGATTTTGATCTGACCGTAGTTTTCGATTGTTAAGATGACCATGATGCTCTCCTGTTGCGATGTATTCTACTCTAAGTAATCGATGATGAGGTTCTCTTGTTTGAAGGATACGCGCGCCTTCGCGCCCGTAAGGATAGGCAAGCTTGGCGAGAGGTGCCCCAAGTCCACGTCCATGAGGATGGGAACGTCGAGGTCGCCAAGCATGTCGATCGCGGCGTTGAAGCGGTCGACGCCGAGGATTTCCTCCCGCGCGGATAAGGCACGGCCGAGCAAGAAGCCTTTCGCGTTTTCAAACCACCCGGCTTCCTTTAGCTCGAAGTAGGCGCGGCGAAGGGCCAACGCGTTGAGGTCGCAGGATTCGAGGAACCAAACGATGCCTTCGGGGTGCGAAGCGATGAATTCCTTGACGTTGTCGTAACGGGTGCCGCAGAGGTTGATGAGGCAATCGAGGCAACCCCCAAGCAGCATCCCTTCGAACGGTTGCTCGTATTGATAGGGCGTGATGATCTTAGGCTGGCTGAGGCGATACCCCCATAACGGGTGTTCCTCGTTGCGGCGAGAGATCGACCACTTAGGATAACCTTCGAAATGGGTTTGACCTTGGAGTAAGTCGAAGGCGTCTTTTTCGGAAAGCCGCCACTTCTTCTGGAAGAATTGCGGGGCGCAGGGACCATAGACGCTCATCGTGTCGGATAAGGTGGCCAATAAGAACGTCAGGTTCGTGTTGTCGGAAAAACCCATGAACCATTTGGGCTCCACGGCTTTGAGCTTTTCAAAATCAATGTAGGGCAAGATTTCGCACATCGTCTCGCCACCGCCGACGGAGATGATGAGTTTGGCGTCGGATTCGAAGGCGTCATGGATTTCTTGGGCGCGCTCTTTGGCGGGGGCGCTGGCCACCACCCCTTCTTCGCGCCAGACATTTGGGCCTTCGATAACGGGGTATCCCGCCTTTTCTAGGTTTTTGATCGAGGCTTGAAGTCGCGTCAAATACGGTTCGGTCGTGCAGCCAAAAGACGGTGCGACCAAGGCAATGGAATCGCCTTTTTCTAGCAAAGCGGGTTTTCTCATAGAGAAACCTTACCATGTTTCCGCTTCTTTGGCATCAAGGAAGAAAAAGCCCCCGCTTTCGCGAGGGCTGCCAGTCACCTAGTGGTGACCCCAACAGGAGTCGAACCTGTCATTGAACCTTGAGAGGGTTCCGTCTTAACCGATTGACCATGGGGCCGATTCGGGCGAGCACTATTTAAGCACGCGCCCAAGTTTGTGGCAAATACTTTTTATAATTGAGTTTACCGATTTTTTGACATGACCACTTTTCCATTAAGGAAAAGTTTCGATGTTGAGCCGCTTCCTTGATTTGAAAAGC
>JBGUWA010000257.1:0-2631 GCA_045220635.1 Candidatus Alloenteromonas sp.
AGGAGACGGTGACTTTGGCGGGGGCGTCGACGCCGATGAAGTCGGAGGAGCCTTTCTCGATGGCTTCCTTCAAGACGAAGCGTTTGACCTTCATGGAGGAGGACATCGGCAAGGGGCGCTTGTCGAGGAGGATATCCTGGACCTTCTTCTCGGAGGGGAGGGTATCGTTGATGGCCTTGATGTCGGCGTAGATGCGTTCGATCGCCTCTTCGTCGACGGAATTGTCGACTTCGCAGACGAGGGTGATCTTCTCTTCTCTGTTGCCCGGACGTTTCGCGCCCAAGCAGACGACGTTGTTGAGCCCCGCGACGTCCTTGAAGTAGTATTCGATTTCGTCGGGGAAGACGTTTTCGCCGTTGGCCAAGATGATGGTGTCTTTTAACCTTCCTTTTAGGAAGAAGTTGCCATGGTTATCGACGACGCCGATGTCGCCGGTGCGGAAGAAACCATCTTCGGTAAGCGGAGTGGGCACTTCTTTGCCGCCAACGATCTCGCGTTCGTGCGTGATGGGCGATTTGACCAAGACTTCGCCTTGGGTTTCGCCATCTTTGCAGTTGATCTTCATCTCGACACCATGGATGGGCTGACCGATGGAGCCTTTCATGCGTTGCTCGACGCGCGTGGACATGTCGACGCAGACGACGCCGATTTCGGTCATGCCGAAGCCGTTATAGAGGTTATAGCCTAAGCCATTGACCAAGGCTTGCGTGCGGGGCGAGAGGAAGCCGCCGCCCGAAATGCAATAACGGACGTGCTTGCCAAGGACCTTCTTCTGGAAGGAGTGCAGGGCGAACTTGCGCGCGGCCATGCCGGCTTCGCGCTTGGAAATCTTGTGGGTATTATAGGCGATCATCTTGGAAACGAGGTCGGATTTGCTCGGCTTCAAGGTGGCGATGGTGCGGGAAATGGTTTGGGCGAGGCCATCCCAGAACAAAGGCACGGAATAGATGTGCGTGCATTTGCCCTCGCGGCAGGCGCTGAGCAAATCGCTCGTGGCCAAGGAGGAAGGATAGACCAAGGTCTTGCCATAGTAGGTGTACCAAAGCAAAACGGCGACGAAACCGAAGATGTGGTGGAAGGGTAACATCGCCAAGATACGGATGTCGCTCGGATACATGAGGTCTTGCGTCATGTCGGGCATCGAAAGCGAGCCGAGGACCTGAGCGCAGAGGTTTTTGCCAGAGAAGACCATCATCTTCGCGTCGCCGGTGGTGCCGGAAGAGCAGAAGATGACGTTATCGGCCCAAGCGGGGTTGAAGCCATAGTCCGCTTCGCGGTTGGCGATGTCGTTGATGCGGTACGAAGGGACGATGAAGTCGGCTTCGTCGTTGCAAATAAGGGCGGCCGCGTGCGACTGGCGTAGCAAGTTATTGGCGTTTTCGGTGGCCAAACGGGCATCGATGAGCAAAGGGATGTGCCCCGACATCAAGATGGCCCAGAACATGACCGGCCAGCGTGGCGAGTTTTTGATCTTCAAGCCGACGACCGTGTTGGGCGCGATGCCGGAGAAAAGACCCCAAAGTTGGCTCGCCGTGCGGAAAACGGCGTTGCGGAACTCATCGTAGGTCTGGTGTTTGGGACGCCCTTCGTCAAAGTAGAGGGCGATGTTCTTTTCGGGATTGCGTTCGACGATCGCGTTATAAATGTCTTCCATGGTCATCGAGGTGGATGCTAGTTTCTCGGTGGCGGACATGAAGGCCTTTACGGCAGCGTAATTGTCTTTTTTCATGTGTTATTGGCTCCTAAAGGGAGAAGTGGCGTAAGCATTCGCTTAACGACATTGGATATTATTACCCATATCGCGCCGATGTTTAAACATTTCTTTGCGTGCGGGCAATTTGCGCGAGCCTGTTGCTCTTGTTTATGCTGACCTTTAACGCGACCCCGTGGGGGTGGTATACTCTTGCCGATAGGAGCCAACCGATCATGCAAAAAGAAGACCTTCGCATCGTTTACATGGGAACTCCCGCCATCTCGGCGCGCGTCCTTTCCAGTTTGCTTGAGGCGGGTTTTCACGTCGTTGGCGTCGTCACCAACCCCGATAAGCCACAAGGCCGGAAAGGCATCTTGACGCCTTCTCCCGTCAAAGCTTTGGCGATGGAACATGATATCCCCGTATTCCAACCGGTAAAGATTCGTTTGGATCACGATTGGCTTGCCGACTTAAAACCCGACGTCATCGTGACGATGGCCTATGGCCAAATCGTGCCGGAAGTGGTGCTGCAGTGCCCGAAATATGGTTGTCTGAATCTCCATGGCTCGCTTTTGCCCGCGCTTCGCGGCGCCGCGCCCATCCAACGCGCCTTAGACCTCGGCCTAACCGAAACGGGCGTCACCTTGATGGAAATGGTGGCCAAGATGGATGCGGGCAAGATGTATGACAAGATCGTCGTGCCCATTGGATTGGAAGATACCTATACCTCCTTATCAGAAAAAATCGCGGTGGCGGCGAGCAAACTCATCGTCCAAGACCTGCTTGACGTCGTTAATGGCGTCCTTCCTGGCGAAGAACAAGACGAAGCGCTGGTCACCTTCGCGAACAAGATCCTCCCCGAAGACGAGAAACTCGATTTCAATCTCCCCGCCTCGCAGGTGCTTAACCGCATCCGCGCGCTTTCGCTCACTCCAGGT
>JBGUWA010000258.1:0-22088 GCA_045220635.1 Candidatus Alloenteromonas sp.
CGTCGCCTTCGTGGACGATCGCGTCCTTGGCGACCCAGTGGCCATTGATCTTGATGTCTTTCTTGCGGAAGGCTTTGTAGATGAAACCTAGCGGCGCCTCCGAAAGGTATTTGCGCACGAACTTCTCGATACGTTGGCCGTCGGCGTTTTTGGCAACGAGGATTTCCTTCATGCCATCATTATCGGTGCTTACGCAGGCGAAGTAAAGTTTTGGCTATGCCAAAAAGAAGCGTTCCATGCCCGAAAGAAAAAGCCAACCATGAGGCGCTCAATCGCGATTTGGTTGGCTTTTTGCAGGCTTTTCGATGGATTTTCGTCACTCGGCGGGTTTCTCGTCCGCGATGGAGGCGCGGAGGATGTAGGAGACGCTGTTGGAGGAATCGCCGACATAGGTGAACTCAAGGTGCACCGGAACGTTCTTCCCCTTCTTGCCACGGATATGGAAGTCGTGGGTGAAGTTTTTCTTTGCCTTCGCGTTTTCTTCCACTTCGACCATGAAACCCTGCAGGTTATCTTTGCGCGAAACGCGTTTGGCGAAGCGGCCGTCGTTCATCTCTTGCTCGAGCTGCTCGGGCGTTAGCTCGATCAGCGAAGATAAGCCATGCGAAGCGACGCGATATTGCCAATGGTCGCCGACGCGGGAAACGAAGATGAAGGAATCGGAGGAGTAATGGGAAATCAAGCGGAGTTCGTCTTCGAGTTCCACCGTCTTCGTCACGTTCCTGGCCGAGCCATAGAAGAGCTCGGCAGATTCTTTCTTACCGATGTGGTAGAAATGGATGCGGAAGGACAGATACGTGCCGTCAGGTTTGGCGAAACGTTGGACGGACGAAGCGCCCGCGAGTTTGTCTTCCATCGCGCGATGAAGCGCCCCTAAGAAGTCTTTCCGCTCTTCTTCGGGGACGAAGCGTTGAATCGCGGTCAGGCGTTGCTGGAACTCCTTGACGCCGACGGCTTCGTAGAATTGCTCGTTGAAGCGGACGATGTCGACGTCGCCGTTTTCATGAAGCGCATAGAAGGCGACCGGGCCCAAAATGTTGTTGAGCATGGAGTCGCTATAGATGTTCTCGTCGAGGAATTCGCGTAGACGGAATTGCTCGTTTCGTTTGGCTTCAAAGCCGCGGCGATCGAGTTTCTTCTCGTCGCGGAGCAACTTCTCGAAGTCTTTGATGGGCATGGGCTTGTAGTAGTAAAAACCCTGCGCGTAACGGCAGCCAAGGCTTTGCAAGAATTCGGCTTGCGACTTGGTTTCGACGCCTTCGACGACGATCGGAAGCGCCAAGTTCTTAGCCATGTTGACGACCGATTCGATGATGCGGATGCCACGTTCGTAGGCAAGGCCGCTCCAACGAAGGAAATCGCCATCGAGTTTGATGACGTCCACTTCCAAGGTATTGAGCATGTTCAACGAGGAATAACCCGAACCGAAGTCATCCATGAGGACCATGAAGCCGACTTGGCGAAGCTTCTTGACGAGTTTGTCGATTTGGGTCGTGGTTTCGGTATAAGCCGATTCGGTGATCTCGATCTTCAATAGGCTATGCGGCAATTTGTATTTCTCGGCGAGGCCATGGAAAATCTTGGCGATGTCCAAGGTGAAGATGTCGGCGCGCGAAACGTTGACCGAAACCGGCAAAGGCGTGATGCCTTGGTCCATAAGGGAGCGGAGCCACTGCGCCACCTTCTCCCAAAGCTTTTGGTCCAAGTCCATGATGAAGCCATATTTCTCAAGCAAAGGGATGTATTCTTTCGGCGGAACGATGCGACCCGACTTCTTGACCCAACGGGTTAAGGCTTCCGAGCCGACGATGCCGCCGCTAGAAATTGCGCACTGCGGTTGCAAATAGAAGGTGAATTCGTCGTTTTTCATACCCTCGACGAATTCGGAAAGGATATGGAACTGACTTTCTTCGGAATCGCGCAGATGCACGTCGTAGGTGCTGATGCGGTTACGGATGTCGCGTTTGGCGCGGCCCAAAGCGATGTTGGCATGGTCCAAGGCATCGACGACGCGCAAGCCATCTTCGATGCGCGCCACGCCGAAGGCGGGAAGGAAGCCAACGGACAAGCCAAACGAGATGACGACGTCGCGAACGCGTTCATAAAGGGCCTCGATACGGTCTTCGTCGTGCGGGCACAAAATGGCGAAGTCGTCGAAGGAGAAGTAACCGGCAAGCCCACCGACAGACTTTTCTTCTTCAAGCAAGATCTTGCCGATGCTGGCGAGAAGCTCGTCGCCTTTGGCGCGACCATACCACTCGTCGAAGAAGCGGAAATGCTCGATGTCGACGGTGACGAGGCACCACTTGATCTCGGGTTTCTTGGCGATAAGGGCTTCCGCCTGCGGGAAGAAGGCGGATTCGGTAAGCAAACCCGTCATCGGGTTACGCTCTTTTTCATAGGAGCCTTCGCGGACACTTTCCTTACCTTCTTTACGAATCATCAAGTTATGGATATCGAAGATGTAAATGCGGAAGGTATCCGGGGCCAGTTCGTTTTCTTCGCCGGCGATGACGCATTGTTCCACGTAACGATACGAGCCGTCTTGCACACGGAAACGAATGTGCATGCACTCAAAGTTCGGGATATGGTTTTTCTGTAGACGTTGGAAGAAACGGTCGGAATTCAAGACGCGTTCATAGATTTCGCGGTCATCGGGGTGAACGAGTTCCTCGCAGCAGAACTTATAAACGTCCGCCCATGTTTTCGCGTCTTCCCCAGGCGCGATGTATTTGCCTTCGATATGGTAGAACTGCCGCATCGAATCCTTCTTGAGGTTGACCTCGATGATTTCGTCGCAGGGCGAGTTATTGAGCATGTCGATCAACGAGCAATCCTTGTTGTGATAGAACATCTCGTAAACGTCCATGCGGCTGGAGTAACGAGGGTTGTTGCTGTTTTGCTTGAGCTTGCGCTTCTTCCAATACATGGCTTCGTCGGCGCGAGCGAACACGGCGGAGAACGTATTGTCTTCGCCAAGGCGGAATTCACTCATGCCCGTGGCGATGACCGGCTCTTCGGTACCGACGTTTTTGGCGATGCGTTCGTTGAAGGCGTGCAAGGTATCCACGCGTTTGGCAAAAGCCTCATCGGTCAAAACCGCCGCGAATTCGTCACCGCCAAAACGGTAAAGCGCCGGCACGGGGAAGTACTCTTGAATGAGTTCCGCCGAAGCCCTGATCAAGGCATCGCCCGCATCGTGGCCATGGGTGTCATTAATCAGTTTCAAGTCATTGAGGTCAAAGACGACGACGGCAAAGTCGCCCATCTTCCCATCGCGAATCAAAACGTCCATCGCGTCTTCGTCCTCGACGTAGGCGTGCTTATTCTTCAAACCCGTCAAGGGATCGGTGTAGGCGAGGTGCTTGGCGAAACCAAGCTCCTTCTTCTGCGCATCCTCACGCGTCTTGCCTTCTTGGATGGCCATGCGGTACTCGGCGTTTTCGCCCGTGATCAAGAAGGCGCGGATGATGGTGATGCCAATGCAACAACCCATCGCATAGAACGGCTGAAGCGGATGATAAATCTGGAAACCGATGGAAATCGCCAAAACGACGCCGAACGACGTGATGGTCAGATAACGGCCACGAACCTCGTGGGATTTGGCGAAGATGGCTTGAATCAAGGCATAAATGCCCGTTAGGCCAAAGGCGATGATCTGCACGCCAAGGAAAACGTAACGCCCGGAGTGAGGCACATACGCGTTCACGTCATAGGCAAATAAGATTGGCTGGAAGAAGTTGATGATGACGCTGACGACGCCCGCCGCGAACATCGCCCAGCCCAAACCCAAAAGAATGCGCTTGGGCAATGCCTTTCCTTGCATGTAGGAAACCGCGAATCGCATCCAGGTCAAAACCGTGCAGGACATCGCGAGGAAATAAATCCCCGTATCGACGTAAGCCGCCATGTTCATGCCCGCTTGATCGAAGAAACCCCAGGCGATATCGGAAATCAAAAAAATGTTTACGCAATAAAGGAAAGCGCGGTACGACCAGAAGGAACGCATCACTTGTCGCCTTGCCGAGCGGAAAAGAACGTCGTAATTTACGACGAGCAGCAGAATCAGTGCGAGAATTCCAATCAACGAGTACGACATAAGCTTCGAATTCTACTTGAACAATATACTACTATCCTTGGGCAAATATGTCCATGCGCGAGCGTGTATTCGTCTTAAGGCGCGCATGTAAAAGAAAAGGGAACAATTCCTCGTTATCCCCTTAAACGAAACGATTGGATTTCTCTGCAAAAACGCCTAAAAACGACGCAAAAACCCGTTGTTTTGCTAATTGAACTTCACGACTTTGCGGGCGACGCCAACCACGACTCTGGTGTTGAATCGACCTAATTTTCCCTTCATCGTCATTAAGCGAAGGATGAGGTGACGACGCACGAGCTTATATTGCTCGGGCTTGCTTTGCTTGCAACGGTCGAAGAACGCCCGCATCGCCTCCGTCGCTTCGGGGGAGCCGTTGATTTGGCAAACGGTGGGAACCATGCACACGATCAGGTAAAGGTGATGCATCAACAGGCGATACAAACCCGGGTTCTTTTTCTTTAACGGAGCGATGTCGCGATACTGATAAACGAGTTCGCTCGTCAAGATGATGTCGCCCCACTTCCGATAGAGATTCTCGGAACTCATCGACTGTCCTTCGCGGCCGATCATGTATTGGTAAAGGCTGCGATGGAGGTAACGGATGGTCTTCCCCGCACACAAACACGCGTAAACCAAATAGTTGTCGTCATAGGAGCAATGCTCGGGCAAGTTCACTTCGCTAACGCGTAATAGCTCCGTGCGGAACATCGCCGAATGGACGGTGAAGTTCTGCTTGATGAGCATGCGCCTGACGCTATCCATGGAGGTCGTGCGACGTTCGGGGAGGCAACGTTCGTAGGTGATGGTTGTGTTCTCGCGCTCATACCCCTCCCAATAGGTGTAGTCCATGATGTAGACGTCGGGGAAGGCTTCGCAACGCTCGATGTCGACCAGTAACGCATTAAGCGCGTTGACGTCGACCCAATCGTCGGAGTCTAGGACCTTGAAGAAACGGCCTTTGGCTTCCTTGATCGCGGTATTGACTGCCCCGCCATGACCTTTGTTTTCCTGATGGATGTCGCGGAAAATCGGAAAACGCGCGGCATAGCCCTTCGCGATTTCGAAGGTCTTGTCGGTGCTTCCGTCGTCAATGACCAAAACCTCGATGCGGCTATCGAAGCGCATGAGCGAGTCCAGCGCGACGTGCAGGAAAGGTTCTGAATTGTACGCAGGAATGCAGAAGGTTATGTATGGCTTGGAGAGAGGCATACGGGTTATGGGATGTTATTTTTTCTTGGATTCTTTCTTTTTCTTTCCGGGATGGAGGAAACGATGGATGCCCTTGAAGAAGTGGCCATTGAAGGCGGTGAGCAAGCCTTCGACTTGCTTCATGCTCATCATGCCGCCGCTCATGCGGGAAAGGGCGCGGACCGGAACATAGTATACGCCCATCGTCAGGGTAAGGGAGAGCGAGCGTTTACCGATCTTCCAGAAGAACTTGATGCCGAAGCCAATGGCCCAGGCGAAGAAGCGTCCGAGCCAACCGCGGGAATAACGGAGGTCGCAGATGGACGTGTTCATGTCGATGACGATGCGTTTCTTCTTGATGAAGATGAAGCCCTTATCGGGGATTTCGTGGCCCAGGATCTCGGTGAATTCCTCATCGGGGACCTGACGGACCTTGCCCTTCATCATCAAGGGGATCTTGCTGAGGTCATAAGGCGCGGGAGCTTCGGTGCCTTCGAGGCTGATCGAGCCTTTGAGGACGCGGTCTTCGGAGGAAGAGCCGACGTAGATGCGGTATTCGCCCGGTTCGATCTCGAACTTGTTGGTCTTCACGTTGAAGTAACGGAAGGTGTATTCGTCGAAGGGGATGAAGATCTCTTTCTCTTCGCCCGGCTGCAACAAGACTTTGACGAAGCCTTTGAGTTCGTGGTGAGGACGCGGGATGAACGAGTTCTTCTTGCCCACGTAAAGCTGCGCGACTTCTTTGCCAGCGATGCCCGAGGTGTTCTTGAGGAAGAAGCGGACGCCGTCTTTTTCGATGCGAAGGTCGCGGTAGACGAACGTCGAATAGCTTAAACCGAAGCCGAACGGGAAGCGCGCGGCCATGCCGGTGCCGCCATAATAACGGTAGCCGACGAAGATGGATTCGCGGTATTCGATGGTGCGGTCGTTCTTGCCGAAGTGGTCGGCGGAGGGGCAATCGCTATAGCCATATGGAAGCGATTCGGCGAGTTTGGCGCTCGGATTGTTCTTGCCGACGAGGGTATCAAGCAACGCACGCGTGCCGGCTTCGCCGCCCAAATAGCAATGGACGATGGCCTGAACGCGGTCGGAGAACGGCATTTCGATCGCCGCGCCGCATTGGAGAATCAAGACGATGGGTTTCCCCGTGTGGTAAAGGGCGGAGATAAGCGCTCTTTGGTTATCGGGGAGGCGGATGTGCTTACGGTCGACGCCTTCGGCTTCGCTGACTTCGTCCAAGCCGCAGAAGAGCAAGATGACGTCGGCTTTGGCGGAAAGTTCCACCGCTTTGTCGGAGAGCTTTTGGCTCTTTTTGCCATAACGCTTGAAACCCTGGGCATAGCCAATGACGTCAAGGTTATATTCCTTAATAAGATCTAAGGGTTGGTCGACGAAGAACGGGTTGACGATGGAAGAGCCCGCGCCTTGGTAACGGCAGTTCTGGGCAAAGTCGCCAACGACGGCAACGCGGGTCCCTTCCTGAAGCGGAAGGATCTTGTTGCGGTTCTTGAGGAGCAAGATGGTTTCCTGCGCGACCTCACGGGCGATTTCGTGATGTTTCTTCGGATCGAACTTCTCGCCTTTGGCGTCGATCGCCTTGCGGGAAGCGAGGATGAATTCGATGAGGCGGTCCACCGCTTCGTCGACATAGCTTTCTTCCAAGCGACCTTCTTGGACGGCTTCCAAGACGTCGATGTTGGTCTCGCCTTTGGTGCCGGGCATTTCGAGGTCGCTGGACTCACGAAGCGCATCGACGCGATCGTTGTCGCCACCCCAGTCGCTGACGACGACGCCGTCGAACCCCCACTCACCGCGAAGGATGTCGCGGAGCAAGTGATGATGCTCGTTGGCGTAGACGCCGTTGAGTTTGTTATAGGAAGTCATGAAGGCGCGTGGCTTGGCTTCCTTGACCGCGATTTCGAAGGCGGTCAAATAGATTTCGCGCAGGGCCCGCTCGTCGATGATGGAGTCGCTGGTCATGCGGCGGATTTCTTGGTTGTTGCCGGCGAAGTGCTTGATGCAAGCGGAAACGCCGTTATCTTGGACGCCACGGATGAACCCACTGGCCATCTTACCGGCCAAATAGGGGTCTTCGGAATAATATTCGAAGTTACGTCCGCAGCAGGGATTGCGTTTGATGTTGACGCCAGGGCCTAGAAGCATCGACACGTCGGCTTGGAGGGCTTCTTCGCCGATCGTCTTACCGGCAAGGTAAGCCAAATCGGGGTTCCAGGTATTCGCGATGGTCGCCGCCGAAGGCATGCACACCGCCGGAATGGACGGGTTCAGACCTAAGTGGTCGGCTTGCTCCGCCTGTTTGCGTAGGCCGCTGGGGCCGTCGCTAAGGAAGGCGTTAGGCAAATTGATGGAAGGGATGTCCTGCGTTTGCCAGAAGTCCATGCCCGAGAGAAGCGAGCATTTTTCCTCTAGCGTCAATTTCGCGATTAAGTCGGCGTGTTTGAGTTCCATGATTAGGCCTCCAGGCGTTTCTTGGCTTTCTCTTGTTCAGCCTGGAATTCGGCCACAAGAGCTTCATGTTCGCGATTGGCTTTTTCTTCGCGGCGCGCTTTCTTGGCGTCATAGGATGCACGCTGTTCGGCGCTAAGCGAAGCAAGGCGATCGGCTTCTTTTTGTTCTTTTTGGGCTTTGGCAGCGTCCGCTTTGGCCTTCTTGGCCGCATCGGCTTCCTGCTTCTTGGCCTTCTTTTCCGCTTCCGTGCGCTCGAACTCTTCTTTCTCTTTGGCGAAATCGAGTCCTTTCTTCTGGCAACGGGATTCGAGTTCCTTCAAGCTGGATTCGTAGGCGGCTTGTTCGGCCTCTTCTTCTTCCTTCTTGAGGCGCTCGGCGGCGGGGAGGTATTCTTCGCCATTGGCGAGAGCTTCTTCTTTGTGGCTGAGCTCAATGGCTTCGTGATCGAGTTCGGTGAAGCGTTCGACCTTCATGAAGAGGAACATGATGGCGATGATGAGGTAGCAAGCCATTTCGCCGCCGAAGAAGACGACGGTGTTGGCGACGCGGGAACCGACGAGCAAGCCTTTGAAGGCGCCGTCGACGCCGAGGATGATGGCGTTGGAGATGCCAGTCATGGCGATCATGATGGAGCCATAAAGGGCCATGGAGAAGCCATCGGTACGGACGCCGTGGATCGCTTCTTGGTGATCGAGGACGTCGGAGAGCAAAGCGAGGGAGACGTACATCGCGGGGACGGTGCCCAAGGCTTTCAAGCAGAAGCCCGCGATGGAGAAGCCATAGATGGCGCCACCGATTTCGGCGGCATCGCCATTGAGGATGGTCGGCATGAAGGTCGGGATAAAGCCAACCGCGCCGAGGATAACGACGAGCCAAGCGCCGACGCGAATGCAACGCGCTTTGCCAAACTTCATGGCAAGAGGCCAGGCCGCGAGCATGCCAAGGGCCGTCGGAATGGCGCCGGCGATGCCGATCGTGGAGGAGAGGGAGAGACCACCGGTCCAAGCTTCGGAATAGAAGGCTTGACCGTTATTCTTCAACATACCGCCAAGCTGGTAGAGGAAGAAGAAGATCATGATCATCCACCAATACTTGTCGCGGATACAAATGGAGATTTGCTTGCCCATGGTGACTTTCTTTTTGGGCTGGGCAGCGACTTTCGCATCGCCATTTTGATCCATGCTGATCGCGAATTGCTCTTCAGTAATACGCTCACGGGTGAAATAGAATTCAAGGAAAACGCCCACGACTAAGCAGGCGACCAAGATGGCCATGACGATCATCCAGCGGCCATTGGCGCCTTCACGGGCAGCGGCAAGGGCGGCTTGATCGACGATGGGGTTGCCTTCGGCGTCTTTGACGACGGCACCCGTAACGGCGTCATGAACCTGATAGAGTTCGTTGCTCGCAGAAGGAGTAAGGCGAAGCAAGTCGGCTAAGAAGCCACCGGCCATGCCGGCGACGCCGGCGGCGGCGGTCTGCGCGGCCATCGCAGCCGTGCCAAGCAAGGAACGCTGCGAGGTCGAACGGGTCGACAGGTTGACCATGGCGCTATGGCTGGTGAAGTAAATCGGCCAGGCAATCGCGTAGAAGAGGTTGTAGCCCACGGCCGTGACGATCAAGGTCGCGAAGTTGGGGCTATTGACCAACGTCTCGTAGGAGCTTCCCGGATAGGGGGCCAAGAACATCGAGACGAGGGCGATGGCGATAATGGGGATCGACAGAACGAGCAACGGACGGGCTTTGCCAGCCTTTTTGGGTTTGCCTTCCATCAGTTTGCCGACAAGCAAGTTGCCCGCGATGATGATCACCGTGGATAGAAGCGGCAAAAGCCAAGTGAAGGCGTTGGCCCATTCCTGCAAGCCAAGAACGTTCTTCCAGTACTGGGTAAGGAAGGTGTTGATGATGGCGTTCGGGATTAAGGCAAACAAAGGACCCGCGAAATACCCAAAGAGGGTTTCGGGGAAGATCTTGACGTTCGCGGATTTCACCTTCGAGGAGAAGATGGCTCGGTCGAAGATGCTCTTTTTCGTAGCCATAGACGTAAGATGCGCTCTCTGTCAAATGCCCTGCTCGGCCCGAGAACGCATTCTCCTTTCTTGGAAGGTCGAGGGGGAAGACGGTCAACAAGAAGGACCGTCACGGGATGAAGGGGTATTTCGAATCGGATCGATGTCGGGGCAAACGCCGCGACAAATGTACATCCTAACTATCCGCGCAAACTCACGTCGAGGGAATCCTCTAGGCATAAGTGGGCGGATTTTTTACTTATTTTGCACGAACTCCAAGCCACGCGCAACACGCGAGAGAGAGGACCTTCCGCCGCAAGTGCTAGCCCACAAGCGGCGGAAGGCAGAAAGGAGTGAAGGGTAAATTTACTCTTTACGGGATTTGACGATGGAAACGATCGCCATGGCAAGGGCACCCGCGGCGAGGACGCCGGAGGTGATGGTGAGGGTGGTGAGGAGGGTCTGCCACCATGGGGTGATCGCGATGACTTTACCCGCGACCATGTTGGCGGAGAAGTTGGTGATGTTGTAGACGATGCGCTTGGCGGAATCGCGGACCATGTTCGCGAAGTGGGCATTGCCCTTCCATTCGTCGAGGGCGGTCGGAGAACCGGTCAACATGAAGAGGTTGGTGCCGTTGTTGACGCCGTCGTTGAAGAGCATGTAGGTGCCGCCGTTGGACTGCGCCATGTCGGTGATGGTGTAGCCCTTGAAGCCCCACTCTTTCTGGAGGATGTTGATTTGCAGATGGGAATCGGCGCCGGACCAGGTAACGCCAACGCGGTTGAAGGAGCTCATGACCGCGTGAGAGTAGCCTTTGTCTTCGCTGCAGGCGTATTCAAACGGCAGGAGGTAGATTTCGCGAGCGGCTTGCTCGTTGAGCCAGATGGCGATGCCGTTACGTTCGGTTTCCTCGTCGTTGAAGGCGAAGTGCTTGACGTGGGCGATGACGCCTTTGCCCTGGAGGCCATGGATCTCAGCGGCGGACATTTCGCCAGAGAGGACGGGATCCTCGGAATAGTATTCGTTGGAACGGCCGATGAAGGGGGCGCGATGGATGTTGACGCCAGGGGCGTAGAGGGATTGCACGTCGCAGAGGAGGCAATCTTCGGCAAGGGCGTCGCCGATCTTCTCGACGAGATCCTTATTGAAGGTGGAAGCCCAGATGCCCTGAGACGGGAAGGACGAGTCGGTGAGCGTCTTGGTGACGGCGGTCGGACCGTCGGCGGCCTTGGTTTCGGGCAAGCCGAAGTCGGCAAGGGTGATCGTGGCCATGTTGCCGTTGGTGACCAAGTTGGCCTGGTCGGCATAGGTCATCGAGTTGAGGAATTCGTCCCATTTGGGATCGTCCCAAGCCAAACCATGGAGGTCGCCTGCCTTCAAAGCGGAGGCGATGCCGTATTTGGGCATGGCTTCTTCGGTGGCGGGGAGATCGTAGTTGGATTCGTTCTCGCGCTTCATTTGGCCATCGGCGATGGAAAGCTTGTTGCCGACGGTCGGGAAGGTGCCGGCCCAGTTGGAACGGGAGACGTAGGTCACGCTGTTGGGGTTATTGAGACCCGTGTATTTGTTGGGATCGGCGTGATCGAGTTGGTTGGTGATGGTTTCGCCCGTCTGATAGGACTTGGAATAGGTGGTCGTATCAAGAGCGGCGACGTTTTCGGTGTGGACCAAGGCGGCGTTGCCATCGACGGCCTCGCCGGCTTTCTTGAGGAAGTTGTTGGTCGCTTCGTGGGCGTCTTTGGCGACGGTGAGGTAATAATCACCCGCATCGAGGACATAGGTCTTCGCGCCATTCGCGTCATAGGATTTGAAGCGTTCTTTCTCGACTTTGATCTTGACGACTTCGCTGGCACCCGGAGCGAGGGCTTCGGTTTTGGCAAAGCCAACGAGGTCCGCGGCGGCTTTTTCGATGTGGTTATCGACGTCGTATTGGGTATACGGCTTCTGGAGGTAGACCTGGACGGCGTGTTTGCCGGTATAGGTGGGCGAATCGTTGGTCACTTTGACCGAGACGAGGAAATCCTTGCCTTCGTTGGACGGGACAACCGAGAACTCGGAATAGGAGAATTCGCCATAGGAGAGGCCATGTCCGAACGGATAGGCCACGACGGTATCGTAATCGAAGTCGCCGACGTTGGCGCGACCCGACACGACGTCCGCATAACGGGTTTCGTAGTAACGGTAGCCGACGTAGATGCCTTCGTTGTAGACGCCGAAGGAACGGTTGGTCGAATTGCAGCCCATCGCGCTGTAGTTGGTGTAGGCGATGGCGAAGGATTTGCGGTTATTGAGCGCCCAAGACGCCATCGCCGGAGACGAATAGAGGTCATAGACGAAGGTGTCGGAAGCGCGACCGCTCGGATTGACGGCGCCCGAGAGGACCTTGGGGATGGCCGCGATGCCATAGGCACCGACGTTGCCGACCCAAAGAAGGGCGTCGACGTCGATATCGGGATTGATCATGAAATCGACGGACATCGGGTTGGAGGAGTTGAGCAAGACGATGATTTTGCTGAGCTTGCCCGCATCCTTCAAAGCGGTGAGGCCTTTGAGGAGGTTCTCTTCCTCGGCGTGGAGGGTGAGGTAGGAGCCATCGAGGCCGTCGCTGCCGCGGGTGGAGAGGTCATCGCCTTCGCCGGAGCTGCGGGCCAAGGTCACGATGGCGGCGTCGCCGAAGGAGGAAACGGATTCGAGTTCGGCGGCGGATAAGGAGGCATAAGGAACCTCGTTGATCTTATAGACGCCTTGTTTGGTGCGGCCATAGCCTTTGCCCGCGCCGGTTTCGTAGAACGCCTTGATGGTCTGGTTGACTTCAAAGCCGTTGGAGATCAAGACTTCGGTGAGGGTCGGATAGCTCGAGGAGGAAGTCGCGGAGGAACCGGAGGTGTTGTAGTTGAAGTTATAGGAGGCGGTGCCGAAGAGGCTGACTTTGCGATGTCCTTCCGCCAAAGGAAGGGCGCCGTTGTTCTCCAGCAGGACGAGGCCTTCTTCCTCGGTTTGTTCCGCGATGGCCTTGATGTGTTGCTTCAAGGAATCGGCGTCCTTGTAATCGCGGGTGTAGTACGAGCCGCCTTCGCCAGCGGAGGTTTTGATGCCGAGGGCGTTATTGATGGCCATGGCGTTGTCGTTGGCGACTTGGCCGCCGGAAAGGGCGATGGCGAAGAGGGTGCCGAACCCGAAGAAGGTCCAGGTCCAGACTTTGCGTTTGAAGAGCTTGCTCATGGTTATTCTCCTTCTTTGGCGGCTTCGGGTTGCTTGCTGGCTTTCTTTTCCCTCAAGAGGATGAAGGAGAGAAGCGAAGCGACGATCGAAACGACGAGGATGATCAGCATTCCGATCAAGGAAGCGGAGGGTTTGGAACCATCGATGCTGACCAAGAGGTTGGCGAGGTAGTTGCCTTGGGTCCCGGCGTAGATGATGGTGTCATAGAGGACCAGGAAGAAGCCCACGGCGCGCAGTTCCTTAAACGGAAGGAAGATGGAGGCGACTTCCACCACCGCCGCCACGAGGAGCATGACGATGAGTTGGACGGAGATGTTGGGGTTGAATTCGTTGGCGGCCGTCAACGGATAGACGATGGCGGCGACGATGAGCAGAAGGAAGGTCAGGCAAGCGAAGTAGAGCGAGACGTCCTTCCAGCTAAAGCGGGATTTCAGGAATTGCATGAGGTCTCCTTATTTGCCGTTTTCGGTATGGATATCGAAGCTGAGGGCGGCGTCGCTGTAGCAATAGAGGCAGTCGACGAGCGGTGCCATCGAGTCCATCGTGCCGGTGTTGTCTTGACGGTCGGTGTTGTGGGTGACGAGGCGGATCTTGTTGAGGCCTTCCTGAAGGGTGAGGGCGCTGGTGATGGTGTGGTTGGTGAATTTGCGGGTGACTTTCTGGTCGCCTTCGGCTTGTTTCGGGGCGAGGCCTTTGTGGGAGTCTTCGGCGGGGAGCTTGAGGTCGATCCTGTCGTAATCCAAGGCGACGCCATTGACTTCGAAGTCGTAGTAACCCGGCTCGAAGCTCATGTCGAAGTATTCGCAGGAGAGGCGGGCGATGAGGACGGCGTCGTGGACTTCGCGGTCGGAGGTCACGTCAAATTCGATGTAGGCGCCATAGTAGTACATGTTGGCGACATACCAGCCGTTGGAGGCTTCGTGGCCGCGGTTGGGGAAGATGTTGGCGAGGCCATAGGTATCGGAGGAGTAGCCGCCGCCGCTTTTTTGGCCGATGATCTTGGCTAAGCCGCTGGAGGCCGCGCCGAAGGGGAAGGCGTTGCCGCAGGAATAGGAGAAGTTGCTGGTGACGATATAGAATTCGAAGTCGTTGCCGAAGCAATCCTCCTCGTTATAGATGTCGTTTTTGTTGGAATCCACACGGGTCGTGAGACGCATGATGGAATCGGTATGGCCGTCTTGGACGTCGAGTTTGAAGGAGTTGTCTTTGGATAAAAGGGCCAGGATCTTGGCCATGGAGTAGACATAGCCTCCGCGATTGCAGGAATCGTCGATGATGACGCGTTCGACGCCGCTGCGCCTACATTCCTCCAGGTTATTGACGACGAGGTTGAAGGCGTCTTGCTCCAAGACTTCCCGTGGAATGAAGTTTCCGCCGAAATACTGGTAACTATAGAAATCGTCGAAACTGAAGTAGCCATAACGACCGTCGGAAGAATAACGGACGTTCCGTTCGGTGAGGTTTACGCCTTTAGCCTTGTTATAGGCTTGGACGGAGCTTTCCCGCATCGAGGTGAGCAAGGTATACAAATCCATGCGTTGACGGTAGAAGGTTTGGCTATAGATGGCCTCGGAATCGCCAAATTCCCCGAAATAAGGACTATAAGAGTACGAGGTGTGGAGGTCATTGAGCATTTGCACGAGCTTGAAATAGGCGTTGCCGCGCGTCGTGCCGTTTTCGGAAAGGAAGTCTTTTGATGCTTCGTAGGACTCAAGGTAATGGCGCATGGAGATGATGCCTTTTTCATCGGCGATGCCATAGTAGTTGTCCATGATGTAGAAGAAGAGCTTTTGGTTGAATTCCCTTAGGGTTAAGGGCTCAATCGGGTATTCCCCTTCCACGCCGGTGCCGTATTGTTTGTCATAGGCTGCTTGGATATAGGAAGTGACGGGGGTTTCGGTCCCATCCTCGTTTTTGAACTTGGTCAGGTCGATTTGTTCTTGCGCGCCGTATTCGAAAAGCTCCTGCGTTCCGCTGCAGAAAAGGAAGTTCCGGTCGCAGACTTTGCTTAGCTCCGCCGACAAAAGGGCAAAGGGGTAACGATAATGCCCGTCGGCCTGAAAGACATTGAAGGAATACTGCGCAAAAGGATATACCGCGGTTTGCTGAGGATGTTGCTCCAAATATTGCGAAGATAAGCTCATATAGCGCCCTACCCCGCTTTGGCCGGAATTGATGCTTTGGATGATGTAGGTATTCATGTCGACGCCGAACACGGAAAAGGTCTTTGCCTTGGCGTCGAGGGTCCAACTATAGACGGGGGTACGAGAGCGAGATAGCGTCCAGGTGGCAATGCCGTCTTCTTCCTTGACAAGAGAAGTTAAGCCTGAGGCGAATTGCCCTTCGAAAAGATCGACGAACGATTCCAAGCTCACGTAATAGATGTCATCGATTTGATCGAGATAATACATGTCGATCTTTTTCTCGCGACGATATCTTTCGATGGGTTTGCTTTCTTGACGGTAGCGCGGGTCGTCCTCGCTGACGGCGGCGTCGCTTAAATCCACGACCGTCATGTCCATCTTGTGGATGCGGCCTTCGTAACGGTCGACGGAAGAAGAGACCGAAGACTCCTCGGAGGAGAAATCGGAGGATTCCATCGAAGAGGAGGAGGGTTCGGATGAAGGTTCAATCGAGGGTTCGGAAGAGATAGAGACGGAGGAGAAAAGTGAGCTTGAGGAAGCACTCGCCCCACAAGAAGTCAACCCTAGGGTAAGCAGAGCCATTCCCCAGATCTTTACCATTTTCTTCATGTTCCAACGCCTCCTTTTGTTTTTTTGACTTTAGGTCAAGGAGGAGAAAATTCCTTTTTTCGTGACGAAAAAGGGCGTTTTTGGGCTAACCACGGACGAACATAAACCTCCGCATTCACGGAACTAAATCGAAATCGGATGGGGTTTTGCGGGGATTTCCAAGTAAAAACGCCTCCTTTCCCGCCCTTCTTTACGGGAACGCGCGAAAAACCGATAATATGCCCATGGACCAAAATGGCATTTTCAACGCAACGGTGTGCATCATCGGCATCGCCGTGTTCTTAATTCACTCCCTCGACTTGTTCCTAAAGAAAAACAAGCGCAAAGACGAAAAGAACCTTCTCGCGTTCTTCATTTTCACCGCCGTCCACTTCTCCACCTATCTCACCTTCACCATCATTAGGTCCGTCTACACCAGTAACCCCTTCATCATCGGTTTCTACACGACGTTCTACGTCATGAACAACGTCGAGATCCTCTTCCTCTTCGCCTATGCGATTTCCTATATCGCGCCAAAGAGATCCGTTCTTAAACCCATTGTCATCATCAACCTCATCGCTTTCGGAATCTTCATCATCCTGGATTTCGCCAATATATTCGGCCGTTTTCTCTTCACCGCGGAAAACGGCGCCTATGTCCGCGGCAATTTCATGCTGCTCTCGCAAGGCTATCAGATGATTGGCTTGGCGATGGTGTTCTTCCTTGCCGTCCTCAACACGAAGCTTAGCCTTACCGAAAAACTGGCCTTCTCCTTCTATTGCGTCCTCCCTCTCGTGGGCATCATCATCCAAAACGCTTTGCCGGGTTATGCCATCGCTTACTTATCGATCGTCATCTCCATCGAGGTGTTGTATCTTTTCGCCAACATGCGCAAAAATGCCGCTTTGGCGGAACAAGAACGCAAGAACAAGGAAGCCGAAATCCGTCTCATGATGTCGCAGATTCAACCCCACTTCATCTATAACACCCTCTCCTCGATCTCGACGCTAATCCAAATCGATCCCGACAAAGCCCAACGGGGCCTTGACGATTTCACGGATTATCTTCGCACCAATCTCTCTTCCCTTTCGGAAACCAACTGCATCAGCTTCTCGGACGAGTTACGCCACATCGAAACCTATATCTCCTTGGAAATGATTCGCTTCGACGAACGCCTCGACGTCATCTACGAAATCGAAGACGAAGACTTCATGGTGCCTCCCCTAAGCATCCAGCCTTTGGTGGAAAACGCCGTCAAACATGGCATCCTCCAGAAACTCGAAGGCGGAACCATTACTTTGAGAACCTATCAGACCGAAAAAGCCCACGTCATCGAAATCGAAGACGATGGCATCGGTTTCAACGTCGAGGACTTCAAGGAAGGCGGCACTAAGCATATTGGCCTACAAAACGTTCGTTCCCGCATCTCCTCGATGGTGGACGGCACCCTCGACATCGAAAGCGAAGTCGGCAAAGGAACCAAGACCACCGTTACCATATATAAAGAAGGGGCGCGGTAATCCAAAAGGCATTAGCCAAACAAAAGGGACCAACGAGGGTCCCAAATGATTTTCGGATTTGTTTAGAACGGATTGGTGATGGGGTGACCGGTATTGTTGTCCTGATCGGTGCTGGTTTCTTCCCCTTTTTTCTTGGAATCTTCGCCACCGCAACCGCCACCGGTAACCGCCGCGAGTTGTTCATCGTTAAGTTCGATGCCTTCCTCTTTGGCCGCGCGGAGAATATCTTCACCGCTCTTGCAGGCGTTGAGTTTCGCAAGTTGATCGTCGCTTAGACCTTTGGTCAATTCACTTTTCATCGTTAGGTTTCTCCTTTTTTTGATTGTATCATTCCACGCCTTATGGGGCGAGAACAACCGAATGGATGTGACATTTGTCGGCAATCTGGAATTACGGATTCCATTAGGAAGCCATTGGAAGACCCGCAAATTATCGAGCGCTTATAAATGTCTGTTTTTGGCGTTTATCGCTTCTTCCTTAACGCTTGGCTTATTCCACCGTCACAAGCGGAAGGTTCTTCGTGTATTTGAAGGCGATGCGAGCCATGTCCTCCGCCTTCTTGGGTTTTTTCTCCTTCAGCCACTTGATCATCATCGAATAGAACATGCTGAGCCAGAGGCATTGGAGGGTGCGGTTCTCTTCCTCTTTGGGAAGCAGAGACAAGAACACCTCAAGTATCTTGGATTCGAAACCCGCTTCCACGATGGCTTCAAGATCGACGCGCTTCTCATCAACGCTTTGGAATAGGTGCAACCAATTGTTATAGACGTCCGTGCCGATCCCTTTGGCTAAGGAAAGCGCGAAGAGCTTTATCTCGTCGACGAGTACGTCATCGATGGTTTGGTAGTTACGGTAGAAGGCGGTGCGGGAGACGCCGGCGATTTGGCAGAGCCTGGTGACGCTTAGCTTCTTGTTCTGCTTGTCCTTGAGGATAATCATCAGGGCAAAACGGAAACAGCTGCGCACGAAATCACGAGATTCCTCGTTGTTCTTCTGAAGTGTTTCGAGCTGTTTCTGGTTCATGATGTCATCCTATCGGACTGTACAATTGTACGCTCCTTTTATTATATCTTTGATATAAAGGCTCCTTTAAGTCAATGGGTTTTCGGTTCTTCTGCTAATCGTTTCGGTCTCCTAACGAGGCATTTTGTCGCTATATCAGCTGTCCCCTCCGATGAAGATATCCTCGGAATCGGCCTTGTTTTCCTGACCGATGTCAAGTTCCTCGATGAGGATGGCGTCGGTGGAATCATTGGGGTCAAGCATGAGTTCGTTTTCGTCCTCTTTGATCCTATCTTCGAGGTTTTGCTGGAACGCGTCTTGCTTCATCGATTGGAACTTCGCGGCGAATTCTTCGGGGCCAAGGTCGACGAAGTCATTCTCCGCGGGGTTGGCTTGGAAGGTTTGGTCCATCATATTAATCTGCCGCTGCGCTTGGATGGATTTGAGCACGTTGATGCAAAGCTCCGCGCGGGCTTTTCTGGTGGTTCCTAGCCCTTCTAATTCCACGGGGCCCGGAATGACGGACGGATCGTAATTGGGAATCGCGTGCTGGAGATACGCCATCGTCGCGTCTTTGAGGTTGTCCAAATCGCCATAGGCGGGGGATTCGGGGTTATTGAAGTTCTCAAACGCGCCTTTGAAGTTTCCGAAGACGGTAGACGTCGTATTGAGGAAGCGTTCGAAGAAGCCTCCGCGAACCGGGAGGAGAACCTCTTCCACCGAGGCGCCACCTTTGTCTGGGCCAAGCTGCATTTTGGCGATATTCGACATCATGTCTTTGGTCTGGCTGGCTTTCTCCAAGCGTTGGAATTCATCCCTCGTTTCCGGGGAAACAAGTTCATTTGAGAGGCGATTTGCGCGTTTTTTGAGGGCAATGAGGTCTTCGGGGGTGCCTTCGGGCGCATCGGCTAAGGCCATGACTTTGGCCATGTTCGCCATATAACGGAACGGGTTCTTCAAGAAGGCGGAAGCGTTGACGGGTTCGGGTTCGGTCGTGAAGTCGCGACCCTTGAAGTCGGTGCGTTTGCCAGGGATTTTGCCGGTACGTTGATAATAGTCTTCTTTGGATTCGAGCGAGACCTCAAGAAGCTTCTTCTTCATCGCGAAGAGAAGTTCTGCCACGCTGCAGGAAGGTTCGCCTTTGACGCCATAGCAAAGCACATATTGCTGAGCCGCTTCGAACTTATCGTAGATGTCTTCGGTTTCATCGATGACGCGATTAAGCCCTTCGACGGACACGTTGCGATAGACCTGGAATTGTTCGTCTAATTCTGGCATCGTTAGGCCTCCTTCTCCATGATGATGGCATTATCATAACAAGGCAGGTGCAACAGATGCGCCACACACGCGAATCGTTTTCCTTATTTTTTTCATTTAGGGGTAAATCAGCATCCTCCATCAGATAACGAATAGTCAGATGCCCACAAATGCTTAATCTTTGCGCCGCCAATGAACCATTGCGGTTTTGCGACGCGCCTACGCGTAGTATCATTAGACAAATAACGCGTATTGTAGTCGTTTCGCGATCGAATGGGAGGAACGAGTATGACAAGAAAATTTCCGATGGTTGCCGCCATGGCGCTGCTATTAAGCTCCTGCGGGTCAATTCCCTTACCCTCTTCAACCGGTTCCTCGAGCAATCCATCTTCGAGTAACGCTTCTTCAAGCGAATCATCCTCGAGCCAAATTTGGACGACTTCGAGCGAATCCTCGTCCTCGGAGTCCGAGACAGAGGAGGCCTATTACAGGGTTCGTTTCTATATCCGCGACGACTATTACGAAGACGTCGAGGTCAAAAGCAAAGGTTACGTCAATTGCCCAGAAGACCCCATCTGGGAGGACCACACCTTCGAAGGCTGGTTTATCGATCCCGATTGCACCATCCCGTTTGACTTTGGCGAACCCATCCTTTCGGATACGGTGATCTACGCGAAATGGAAGCAGCTAGGGGATTTCTCGCACTTCGATGATCGCTTCATCCCCTCCTATTCTCCCTTTGTCCTGAATCGTGCGCCTTATATCGGCGAAGAAAACCCCACGCTATCCTTCACCTTTGAGGGAGCGGGAATCGTTTCTTCGGTCAGGCCTTCGCAAATCGCGCTTGGCGGAATCCTCTCCCAAATGGCGATTTCTAACGTCGATGTCAAAGGAAATTCCATCAATATCGCTTTGGAAGGCACGTTACGAGAGGGCACGGGTTACGTGACCTTCTCCAAAGAACTTACTTCCTATGAGGAATATTTCACCACGACGGTACCGGTGAATAAGCGCTACGTCTATTTGAATTCCTTGTCATTTGATTATAAGACCGGGGATAAAGCCGCCATCACGTTCAACCTCCAGATGTCCGCGGACAAGATCAAGAACCCGGACAAGCTCTCTTCGGAAGATTATCGCGACAAGCTCAAAAGCGGCGATTACCCCTACCTCTCCCTTTCCAATACCGACGGCCTTTCCCTGGAAGTCACAGGCGTAAGCGAGGATTTCTCCGCGATCGGTCTCAAATTGAACCTATCCGAGGACCTAAGCGACGATGTCCTAAACCGTCTAAAGAAAGTCAACCTCATCGCTTCGGGGAAGGCTTTCGAATCCGGAATTGAGCACGTGCTCCCGCTCGATTTCACGGTTTATGAGTCCAAAACCACGGCAAACGTCTATCAGATCGACCCGACCCATTACCAAGGAAGCGCCGAAATCCATTTAGGCAACCTTAGGATCACTTCGCAGTTCAAGGACAACAAAGACGCTTTGCTCGAGGATCCGATCAACAAGAACCTCATCGTCAACATTCCTGACGTCGACACCAAAGTCACCCGCATCGATTTGCCCGATGACAACAAAACCATCAAAGTCAATTTCAGCTTCGAAGGCGAGTCCATCAGCTCGGGAAACCTCGTCATCGACCTTAATCCCATTAAGCTCTCCGAGGAGAAAACCGTCCAGCTCACGAAGAAACTATGGAATGACGACACCCTTGTCCCGACCCCAGAGAATCTCTTCTTTGAGACGACCATCAAGAAAGCGGAGACGGGCACGGTCTCCCAATCCGCCTCTTCTAGCTACACAGGCATCAGGCAAACGGTCCAAGGCGAATCCTTTGGCCAGACGAGCCACCCCGAAGACATGGGCGACATCCCCGCGCTTATGTCGGGCGCCACGGGCATCGCCAAGATCGGGGCAGGCATCTACTCCGGCGATTTCACGATGGCCAAATACGCCGCCGGCGACTTATTCGGCATCGATAGTCTCCGCAACCCGACGACGCTCATCATGGAAAACCTGCAAAAGATCCTCGACGAGCTCAAGGTCGTCGAAACCAAGCTCGACGGCATCTCCGATCAGCTTCAGCTCGTCCAAGCAGAGCTTGAAAGCCTAGGCAGGTCCTCGATTCTCAACAATTTCCTCTCCGCCCACTCGGCCTGGATCGATTTCGTCACCGACTACTACACGCCGTTAACGAACCAGCTTTCCGCTTATTCCAACCAATATTTCCGTTACTACTATGACTTCGTGAAACGGTCCAACGCCAGTTCCAACGACCTGACGCTCACCCTCCATTACGACTACGATGGCAAGCTGGCCTTCCCGGACGAATATGGCTCGGATTCCATCGACTTCCGCCCAATCGACCCGTCCAAAACGATAGTCATCCCCATTCACCCCTTGGGAAGCGCGCTTGCGGGAATTCGCGCCAACAAAGGCCATTCCTACCCCAAGATCGAGGACGATCTGATCGCCGACATCGCCAACCACTACCATTTTGATGACGACTTGCTCCTCGACATCGCGAAGACGATCCGCTTCCAGGCAATGGGTAGCTATTTCGACACCCACCAGAAAATGG
>JBGUWA010000259.1:0-3270 GCA_045220635.1 Candidatus Alloenteromonas sp.
CTCAACCAACTCGGTAAGGGCTATCGCCCCGAGGACGTCAGCGACCTTCTCGCCAACTATCTGCCTTTGAATTTGGCGCAACGCCAATCCGTGCTCGAAGAGCAAGACCTCACCAAGAGGCTCGAGCTCATCCTCTCCTTCATCGGCGAGGCCGAGCAAAGCGCCGAACTCGAGAACAAGCTCGCCTCCAAGGTGCGCGAATCCTCCGAGAAAGCGCAGAAGGAATACCTCCTTCGCGAAAAGATGAAGGCCATCAAGGAAGAGTTAGGCGAAGACCCCAACGATTCCCACAGCGAGTCCTCCATCCGCGACCGCCTCGAGAAGAACCCATACCCCGAGAACGTCAAAGCTAAGGTGCTCTCGGAACTCCGTCGTTACGAAATGATGCCCGAATCCTCGCTTGAGGCTTCCCTCATCATGTCTTATATCGAGACCATCATGAACGTGCCGTGGTATCAAAGCACGACCGACAATGAGGAACTCGAAAACGTCCGTAAGGTCTTAGACGAAGACCATTATGGCCTTGAGAAAGTCAAGAAACGCATCGTCGAATACCTCGCCGTCAAGAAGATGACGGGCAACCTCAAAGCCCCGATCCTTTGCTTCTATGGCCCGCCAGGATGCGGCAAGACGTCCTTAGGACGTTCCATCGCCCGTTCCTTAGGCCGCAAGTTCTTTAAGGCGGCCTTAGGCGGCATCTCCGACGAAGCCGAAATCCGCGGCCATCGCCGCACCTATGTCGGCTCCATGCCGGGTCGCATCATCCAAGGCATGACCAAGGTCGGCGTCAATAACCCCGTCTTCCTCCTCGACGAAATCGACAAAGTCGGTGGGCAGAACTATCGCGGCGATCCTTCCAGCGCTTTGCTTGAAGTCCTCGACCCCGAACAGAACTTCGCCTTCAACGACAACTACCTCGAGGAACCTTATGACCTCAGCAACGTCCTCTTCATCGCCACGGCGAACTATCTCGAGAACGTTCCGGCTCCGTTACGCGACCGTCTTGAGCTCATCGAGGTGCCTTCTTACACCGAGATCGAGAAGATCAAGATCGCGAATGGCTTCTTGATTCCCAAGCAAGTCAAGATGAACGGCCTCAGCATGGAAGACATCGCCTTCAACGAAGACTCCATCAAGGAAATCATCGAACATTACACGATGGAAGCCGGCGTCCGTCAGCTCGAACGTCTCATCGCCTCCGTCATCCGTAAGGTCATTGTCGAACTATTGACCAATCCCGACCTCCCCAAACCCGTCCAAATCGGCCCCGAAGAAATCAAACGCCACCTTGGCGTCGAGATCTTCGAAGGCACGAAGAAGGAGAAGGAGAACCAGGTTGGCGTGGTCACCGGCCTTGCCTATACCGAATTCGGCGGCGACATCCTCCCCATCGAAGTCACCTATTTCCCGGGCAAAGGCGGCCTCGTCTTGACCGGAAAACTCGGCGAAGTCATGAAGGAGTCGGCCACCATCGCCCTCGACTTCGTGCGCGCGAACGCGGATAAATATGGTATCGACTCCAAAATCTTCGGCGAGAACGACATCCATATCCATGTCCCCGAAGGCGCCGTTCCTAAGGACGGACCCTCCGCCGGCGTCGCCATGACGACCGCGCTCATCTCTTGCCTCACCGGCACGGAAGTGGACGCCAACGTCGCCATGACTGGCGAAGTCACCCTCCGCGGCAAAGCCCTCCCGATTGGCGGCCTCCGCGAGAAATCCCTCGCCGCGCTTCGTTCGGGCATCAAGACCATCGTCGTCCCCGAAGACAACAAAAAGGATGTCTCCGAGCTTCCCCAGGAAGTCAAAGACAACCTCAAGATCATCTTCATGAAGTGCGTCGATGATGCCCTCAATGTCGCTTTGGTAAGCAAAAAAGCATGAAGGTAGACTTCCGCAAAACCACATTCGTAACCTCTTGCACGAGCGTCGCAGACCATCCCAAAGATGGCCTGCCCGCCGTGCTTTTCTGTGGCCGTACCAACGTTGGGAAATCGACGTTGATTAACGCCTTAACGGGAAAGAAACTCGCTTTTTCCTCAAAGAAGGCGGGCAAAACCCGTTTACTTAATTACTTTCTTGTAGATTCTCGCTTCTACCTCGTGGACTCCCCGGGGTACGGCTCGACTTCCTATGCCACGCAGAACACGATCTTCTTCGCGGGGATGATGGAAGATTACGCCAAAGACAAGAGCCTGAAGACCATTGCCATCCTTTTGGATTTGCGCAGGGATCTAGGCAAAGACGACTTGCAGTTCCTCGAGTATCTTAAGGGGACGGGAAAGCGGATCGTCTGCATCTTGACCAAGGCCGACCAGATGAACCAAAGCGCTTTGCATAAGGCGAAGACGGTCGCATCGACTTTGGGCTTTGACGAAATTCTCGTCAGCGACCAGAAGCCGCAGTCGCTAGAAAAGATCCGCGGCAGCATTGTAGGCTCGTTGCAATGAGCGCCATCTAGAAGAACCGCTCCGGCGTGTTTTTCTTTTTATACCAGTAATAATGGCCGGCGGAGATTTATATGACCGTATTGCGTATACACGTAAAACAGGTATAATTTATTCATGATCAAGGGTTTCAAGGACAAGGATACGGAGAAAACTTTCCATCAGGAATTCACGAGACGGATTCCCAGGACTATTGCGAAAGTGGCCTTGCGCAAACTCGTGATGATCGATGCGGCAGAAGCGCTCTCTGATCTTAAAGCGCCACCGGCCAATCGTCTTGAACCGCTTCACGGCGATAGAGAAGGTCAATGGAGCATCCGCATCAATGACCAGTGGAGAGTCGTCTTCGTTCCAATTTCTGGAGGGCACGACTACGAAGACGTTGAAATCGTTGACTATCACTGAGGAGGAAGAAAAATGACTAAAATCGAAACGCCCAAGATGAGCGAAATCCTGAGGGAGGAGTTCATGGAACCCTTAGGTATTTCGGCATACCGTCTTGCGAGCGATATCGGCGTCCCCGTATCTCGCATTCAGGACATTCTTCATGATAGGAGAAAAATCACTGCGGACACCTCGATTCGTTTGGGCCGCTATTTTGGCGTGAGCGAAAGGTATTTCCTCAATCTACAGTCCGATATCGATATCCGTAACGCAAAACCCCTTATGGGTGAGGCAATAAAGAAAATAACGCCAGTGGTGGTCTAAATACCCTAAGAAAGGATGACTGCCTAAGGCATATTCTCAATATAGGATAAGATTTCCCGAAAAAATGAAAAAAGGCATCGTATACATCGGACGTCTCAACAATCGGAGATTTTCC
>JBGUWA010000260.1:0-2299 GCA_045220635.1 Candidatus Alloenteromonas sp.
GTCGCTTTGGATCATCAATGCCGCCTCGTGCAGGTTTCCACCTTGTCCGTTGCGGGCGAAAACGTCAATGGCAAGTTCCCCAAGACCAAACGCATCCATGAGAACGAGATCTTCTTCGGGCAAGCCATCGATAATAAATACATCAACTCCAAGATCAAAGCCGAACAGGCCTTGATCGAAGCGGTCAATAAACGTGGACTAGACGGCAAAGTCATCCGCGTCGGCAACTTGATGGGTCGTGCCCGCGATGGCCAATTCCAGGTCAATAGCGGAACGAACAACTTCATGGCTAGCATCCGCGCTTACAAGAAACTCGGCGTTTTCCCCGTCTCTTCCGCGGACATCACGGTCGACTTCTCGCCGATCGACGAAGTGGCCAAGACCATTTTGTTGCTCTCGACCACCGCGAAGAAATTCACCATCTTCCACAGCGCCAACTCCCACGAAGTCGAATATGGCGACGTCATCGCCGCCATGAACGACTATGGCTATCCCATTGAAATGGTCGATGACGCGACTTTCATGGCCAAACTCACCGAATACATGAAGGACGAAGAAAAGCAGATGGACGTCTCTTGCCTCATCTCCTACAACTCTTCGGACACCGTTACCCGCGACTACATCCTTTCGGATAACACCTTCACGATTAAGGCCCTCTATCGCCTTGGCTATCATTGGCCCATCACCGAGGAGCGTTATCTCGACCGTTCCATCCTCTCCTTGGATACCCTCGGGTTCTTCGAGTAGAAAGGAGCAACATGGAAGTCACGTATCAACGTAACGATAAGCTGATTCGCCGCAAGTTCTACCAATACCTCGTCCCAACGGTCATCATGGCCATGGTCATGCAACTTGGTTCTTTGGCTGACGCCATCTTGGTGGGGAATATCTTGGGCGAGGATGCCCTAAGCGCGAGCTCCCTTGGCCTTCCCGTCGTCTTTTTGGTCGAAGTTCCGGGCATGGCGATTGCCATTGGCTCCGCGATCGTGGCGGCGAACCTCATCGGCAAAAGGAAGATCGAGGATGCCTCTAAGGTATTTAAGATCTCCCTGCTCATCACCTTCTTGGTCAGCATCTTGTTTATTCCCGTCGGCATTTTCGCTTCCGAAGGCATCGCTACGCTTTTGGCGGGAAACTTCCCCGACCTCATTCCTTTGATCACACAATATGTGCGCATGTATTTGTGCCTTGGCGTGGTCATTAACTTAGGGCTTGTCGTGGCGTACTTCTTGCCTTCAGACAATCATCCAACCTTAGGCGCGGCGTATTTGATCATCGCTAGTGTCGTTCACATCGCGGCTTTGGTCTTATTAACCATCCCCGAATCCTTCTCCGCGGAAGGGAAGATGGCGGGCGCGGCATCGAGTCTTGCCATTGGCATGTTCGCCGGCCTTGTGGTGCTGATTCCTTATTTCTGTTCCAAGAAACGCGCGATCAATTTGAAGACGCCGATGAAGGGCGCGTTGAAACTCATGAAAGGCGTGCTGCGTTCGGGTTCCACCAACGGGGCGATGGTCTTCTTGATGTTCGTCAACACCTTGGTTATTAACCTCGCTGCGACGCAATATCTTCTCGCCGACGACTTATCGACGTTTGCGATGCTAAACAACTTCAGCTTCGTCATCGATTTATTCATCGTTGGCCCATTGCAGTTGATGTCTTCGGTCGTGCCGGCGCTATTTGGCGAGAAAGACTATTATGGCGTGAAATCCGTTGTGAGAAGGGTACTCATCATCGTCATTAGCACAACGGTGGCGTTAGTGGCGGTTTCCCTAATCTTCCCGCAGATGTTCTTCGTCATCTTCGGCGTCGATGCCTCGGGCGCTTCCCTGGATCCGTTGATGGTGGTTCGCGTCTTCGTCTTGTCCTTCCTCATCTACGTCTTCATCCAATTCACGACCTATTATTATCCCGCGATCATGGTCAATTCGCCTGGCGTCGTCTCCAACGTCGCCCGCATCGGCGCGGTTGGACCAGTCACGCTATATTTCTGCATGGCCGCCAGCGGAGTCCTCGGTTATGCCTATGGCACGATCATCACCAACGCCGCTGCCTTGCTCATCGTCCTTGGTTTCTTGCTCCTTGGCAAACGCCTCAAACGCTTCCAGGGGAAAGGGCTGTTGCTGCTACCTAAGCAAGACGCGCAAGGCCTATATCTGGATATCTCGATTCCCGCAAAAGAAGAGGAAATTGGAAAAGTTATCGAGGAATTGCAGCGTTTTGCACAAGAAAAAACCCAAAACGAGAAAGCTTCCGCCATGCTCGCTTTGGCGTGCGAGGAAATCATGGCCAACACCAT
>JBGUWA010000261.1:0-4292 GCA_045220635.1 Candidatus Alloenteromonas sp.
AGTCGATTTGCTTACCGCCCAGCAAGAGACCGAGCTCGCCAAGCGCATCGTCGCCGGCAACGCCCCCGACGCCACCGAGCAGGAGAAAGAAGACGGCAAGGAAGCCAAAGACCAACTCATCAACGCCAACCTTCGTCTTGTCATCTCCATCGCCAAGCACTACGTCGGCCGTGGCATGCACTTCCTCGACCTCATCCAGGAAGGCAACATGGGTCTTATCAAAGCCGTCGAAAAGTTCGACTACACCAAAGGTTTTAAGTTCTCGACCTACGCCACTTGGTGGATCCGTCAAGCCATCACCCGCGCCATCGCCGACCAGGCCCGCACCGTCCGCATCCCGGTCCATATGGTGGAAACCATCAATAAGATGACCCGCGTCCAGCGTCAGCTCGTCCAAGAGCTTGGCCGCGAGCCGACCGCCGAAGAGATCTCCGAGAAGATGGAAGGCGTCCTTTCCGCCGAGCGCATCCGCGAAATCCAACGCATCGCCCTCGAACCCGTTTCCCTCGAAACCCCGATTGGCGAAGAAGACGATTCCCGCCTTGGCGACTTCATCGCCGACTCGGACGCGCAATCCCCCGAAGAATACACCACCAAGAACCTTCTTAAAGAAGAGCTCTACGAAATCATGAAGGATCTCACCGACCGCGAAGAGCGCGTCCTTCGCCTCCGTTATGGCCTCGACGACAACCGTCCCAGAACCCTGGAGGAAGTCGGCCGCGAATTCGGCGTCACCCGTGAGCGCATCCGTCAGATCGAGGCCAAAGCCATTCGCAAACTCCGCCACCCGACCCGCGCCAAAAAGCTCGGCGATTACCGCGATTCCGGCATCCCTGGCGATGGCAATCGCGGCGGCCGTCGTTAATTCGTCCTTATGCCCAAAAAACTTTCGTTACGCCTAAAAACCGTGGCGTCCATGGTCCCTCATGGCGCTTACCTCGCCGACATTGGCTCCGATCATGCCTGGCTTCCCATTTTCCTTGTGGAATCGGGCAAGATCGATTTCGCCATGGCCATCGACAACAAGCTTGGCCCCTTCATGCGCATGAAGGACAACGTCGCCCATAGCGGCGCGGCCAATCGCATCGTCTGTTCCCATAGCGATGGCATCAGCAACATCGGCAACTCCATCGATACGTTGGCCATCTGTGGCTTAGGCGGATTACTTAGCTGCGAGATCCTCGAAGCCCATCCGGAGAAGCTCGGCAACATCCACACCATCATCATGGACCCGCATCGCGACTTGATCGCGGTCCGTAAGAGGGTGTCGGAGCTAGGGTTCCATATCGACGACGAGGAAATGGTGCACGAAGACCGGACCTATTACACGATCATCCGCTTCGTCCGCGGCGCGCCCAAGTTGCCGTATTCGCCCAATCAGCTCGCCTTCGGTCCGGTGTTAATGGAGAAAAAAGGAGCCATCTACTTGGAATGGCTCAATGCCCAGAAGGCGAAGATCTCGAAGCTTCTTAATGCGCCCAATCTCCCCGAAGATCGCCGCAAGACGTATTTGGCGACCTATCGCGCGGTTTCGGCGCAGATTCAGCTCGCTACAAAGCCCGAAGATAAGTGAGGACCTCTTGATAGGTTTCCTCGGAAGTGGAAGCGCCGCTAGACAACGCGACGCTTTTCTTTTGGCTTAGGTCGAGTTTCCTTACTTCCTCTAAGCCAAGGCAAAGATGCGTCTCGTATCCTAGCTTTGAAGCAATCTCAGCAAGTTTTAGGGAATTGTTGCTGCGGGAAGAGCCCAAAACGATGACGCAATCGATGGAAGAAGGCAAAGACGCCATCGCCTTTTGGCGAAGCGACGTGCTGTGGCAACGTTCTTTCTCTAGCGTGGCATGCGGAAACAGGGTACGGATATGGGCAAGGGCTTGCTCGATCTCTTCTCCCGAAAGCGTCGTCTGCGTGATGATGGTGGGGGAATCGGTTTTGGAAACAAGACCAAGGAGCTCGCCGCTATGGGACTTCACGTCATAAAAGAGGGCTTCGGGAACATTCGCCAAAAACGCTTCCGCCTCAAGGTGACCGGCGACGCCTACGTAAATCAATGGAGTGGTGGCCTTTTCCCCGGCGGATTGGTTTTCCTTGACGTAACGGCACGTCGCATCGACGAGAATCAAGCCTCTTGAAGTGGCGATGTCGTCGTAAGCGGCAGGGTGGCCATGGGCGGAAAAGACGACCACGTCGCCCTTTTTCATGTCGAATAAGGCGTCTAGAAGCGGCACCTTCGTTTCATCGATCGGAATCAATCCAAGGGCGGAAAGGTCCGCCATCGTGCCTTCGTTATGGACGAGCATCCCCAAAAGATAGACGTTCGCGTCAGGATGGTCGGCTTTCGCTTTTTTGGCGATGTCGATCGCGGCGTGGACGCCAAGGCAATATCCATGGGGATTCAAGGTCAAAACGTTCATCGACATATAATTTGCCTTATTCGGTGGAAAAAGGGAAGAAACTTCCCTATAATCGGCGCATGGCAAGTTTCGCTTCGTTCGCAATCTCTAAACCCCTCGTCCACGCGTTGGAGAAGCTTGGCTACACCGAGCCTAGCCCCGTTCAAACCCGCGTCATTCCCAAAGCCCTCGCGGGGAAAAGCTTGGTCTGCCAATCCGAAACCGGTTCGGGCAAGACCCACGCTTATTTGGTGCCCATCCTCGAAGGCATCGATTTCAATTTGCCGCGTCTACAAGCGATCATCCTTTGCCCTTCCCGCGAACTCGCCCGTCAGGTCTACGAATTCGCTTTCGCCTTCACCCGTTTCTTCCCCAAACTCCGCGTCCGTTTGATGACATCGGAGTCCGAAAAGGCCCAGAACGTCGAAGGTTTGACGACCGCGCCGCAGATCCTTGTGGCTACGCCTGGTAGGGCCAAAGACTTGTTGCACCAAACTTATTCCTTAGACCTTCATGGCGTACGTTATCTCGTCTTGGACGAAGCGGACATGCTCATGGAACTTGGCTACTTCGAAGACATCGACGCCTTATACGAAGATCTCCCCGAAAAGACGCAGACGATGGTCTTTTCCGCGACCTTGAACCAAGGCTTGAAGCAGAAGTTAGAACACTACGTCGACTCCAAGTTCCTTTACGAAGGGGAAGACTTCAAGACCGCCTCGACGGTTTCCCATCACTTCGTCGATGTCAAGCACATCGGCAAACCGGAAGCGTTGCTTCGTTTCCTTAATATCCGTCGCCCATACCTTTGCCTCGTCTTCGCTTCCAAAAAAGAAGACGTGGCGACCACTTACGCGTTCTTACGCGAAAAAGGCATCGAATGCTTGAACTTCTCGGGCGACCTCGATACCCGCGAACGCAAAAAAGCGATTCGCCTCATCAAATCCAACGTCTACCCCGTCGTGGTCTGCTCGGATTTGCTTAGCCGCGGCATCGACATCGAAGACGTCACCGACGTCGTCTCCCTCGACTTGCCAAGCGACCTTAGCTATTACTACCATCGCGCCGGCCGTACCGGAAGGATGGGCAAAAGCGGCGATTCGTGGGTGTTTTATAACGCCGACGAGACCAGTAGGGCGAAAACGCTCCTTTCCCAAGGGACGACGTTTGACTTCCTTACCCTAAAAGCGGAAGCGCTTGTTCCTTCTAATGGCGATCTCCTTGAAAAGAAGCGCCCCAACTTCAAACCCAAGATGAGCGAAGACGAAGCCCGCGACGTCAGCATCGCCAAAGCCAAAACCCGCGTCGACAAGGTTGTCCCTGGCTACAAAGTCAAGCGCAAGAAAGCGGTGGAAAAAGTACACGGCAAATATCGTCGCAAGGCCATCAAAGAGAAAGTCCGCGCCCAAACCAATAAGAGCTACGCCGCCAAGGCGAAGAAGAAAGCATGAAATTGATCGGCTGCCATGTCGGCTTGTCCGCGCCAGAGTATTTCCTCGGCTCCGCCAAGGAGGCGCTTTCCTATGGCGCGACCACCTTCATGTTCTATACGGGGGCGCCCCAAAACACCAAAAGAAAGCCGATTGAAGATCTCAAAATCCCCGACGGCACGGCGTTTTTGAAGCAGCATGGCCTACGAAACGAAGATCTCGTCGTCCACGCTCCCTACATCATTAACCTCGCCAACAAAGACAACACGGACACCTATGAACTCGGCAAGTCGTTCTTGCTTGAAGAGCTAAGACGTACGGCTGCCTTTGGCTGCAAGCTGCTTGTGCTACATCCTGGCTCCCACGTTGGCCATGACGAAGCCCATGGCCTTAGCAGTCTTGTCGAAGCCTTGACCGAAGTCATCGAGAACGACGATTCCGGCGTCACCATTTGCCTGGAAACCATGGC
>JBGUWA010000262.1:0-5243 GCA_045220635.1 Candidatus Alloenteromonas sp.
TACGCCTCGACGCAGCGCAACTTCTCGACGCAGATCGCGTATGAGATCGACAAAGCGGTCCGTCAAATCATCGACGAGGCGCACGAAAACGCCCGCAAACTCCTCGAAGAGCACAAGGATCAAGTCATCCTCATCGCCGAGACGCTTCTCGACAAAGAAACGATTACGGCTGAGGAAATCGAATCCCTCTGCAAAACCGGCAAACTGCCTGGCGCAATCCCCGCAGAGCCCGCAGCCGAGGGAGCTCCCAAAGAAGAAACTCCGAAAGAAGAGGAACCCAAACCCTCTGACGGAGATGCGGAATAAGTCGGCTCATGCCGGCTTTTCCTTAAGAGGACTAACGATGTTTCGTATTGGCGACGTGGAAATCAATGGGCAAGTGGTGCTTGGCCCAATGGCGGGCATCACGTCTTTGGCCTACCGCAATTTCATGAAGCCTTTCGGGGTCGCCCTCTCCTTCTCTGAGATGATTTCCGACTGCGGCATCGCCTATGGAAATCAACGGACTTACGATTATTTGAAGACCAGCGACATCGATCGCCCCGTTGGTTTGCAGTTATTTGGTTTTGATATCAAAAACACTGCAAAAGCGATAGAAATCGTGCAAAACGAGGCTATTTTTGACGTTTTAGACATCAATCTTGGCTGCCCCGTTCCCAAAGTGACCAAAACCGGTGCGGGCTCGTCTTGGCTTAGGGATCCGCCCAAGCTTCAGGAATACATGGCCGAAGTTTGCCGCATCAGCAAAAAGCCCGTCACGGCGAAAATCCGTCTTGGTTGGGACGAGCGCAGCATCAATGTCTTTGAGGTTTCTGCCGCGCTTGAAAAAGCGGGCGTTAAAGCCATCGCCGTGCATTGCCGCACCCGAGAGCAAGGGTATGCCGGCAAGGCCGATTACGAGGCCATTCGCGGCCTTAGGAAAACCTTGCCCATTCCATTGATTGTCTCTGGCGACATCTTTTCCCTCGACGACGCGATTGCGGCCAAGGAAATCACGGAGGCCGATGCGATCATGGTCGCCCGTGGCGGCGTGGGGAACCCGCGTTTGGTGACCCAGATCGACCATTACTTCCGCTTTGGCGAGCGCTTGCCTGACGCCGAAGTCAGCGAACAAATCTCTTATGCGCGCACCTACGCCTATCATCTAATAGAAGAAAAAGGCGAACCCTTGGCCATGAGGGAACTCAAAGGAATCCTTCCTCATTTCTTCTCGGGGTTCCCTGGGTATAAGAAGTTTCGTCTTTCCTTCACCGTCAACATGAACTGCGTCGCCGATATGGAGGCCATTTTCCGTGGCATCGAAAAAGGAACGGGCATTTTCCCACGTTGAGCATGGCTTTCCCGCCTTCGTGGAAGCGGACTCCGAAGTTTTGATTCTCGGCTCCTTTCCTAGCGTCAAATCGCGGGAACAAGCCTTCTTCTATGGTCATCCGCAGAATCGTTTTTGGCCGATGATGTCTGCGGTTTTTGGCGAAGAAGCGGGGCGGAGCATCGAAGAAAAGAAACGATTTCTCAAGAAGTATCGCGTCGCGCTTTATGACGTTATCGAATCTTGCGATATCGTCGGTTCAAGCGACGCCTCGATTCGCAACGTCGTTCCCGCGGACATCGAATCGTTGCTTAGGGGCACGCAGATTAGGCTCATTCTTCTTAATGGGAAGAAGGCGGGATCGTTATATGAAAAGCATCTTTTGCCTGTCCTTGGGAACTCGATTCCCTACGTGGTCATGCCCTCGACTTCCCCGGCAAACGCAGCGGCGAAGTTCTTAGAACTTGTTGCCGCGTACAAAGCCGCATTAAATCGATAATTCGGCATTGCCATTTTCCTCGGCGCGTACATAATTGTTCAGTACCGAACTATTATGGAAGACAAACCGACGTTGATCTACATGAAGGAGGCTTCGAAACAAGCCCATTTTTTCATTGGGAAGAGGCTTCATGATGCCGGAATCGAGGATCTATCCCCTCAAGAAGCGCACATCCTGTTCTATCTTTCGACTCACGAAGACGTCTCCAGCAGCGAAATCCGTCAGGCACGAAGCGTATCCAAGGCAAGCGTCTCGGATTCCCTGGCGCATCTAGTGGAAACGGGCTACATCGAATACCTAAATTCGGATCAGGATCGACGTGAAAAGCGCATCGTCCTCACCAAGAAAGGACTCGACCATCAACGCCACGTCGGCGAAGTGATTCGGGCAGCGGAGAAATCCTTGTTAAACGGGGTCTCCGAAGAGGAGGAAGCGGTGCTGAGAAAAGCGTTATCCCAAATCATCCAAAATGCGAAAGGAGGAGAACATGACTAAAGCTGGCAAAGCTGCCGAAAATCCAAAAATCAAACAAAAGAGTCACGTTTTGAAGACTTTTTTGCCGTATATGCACGATTCTTGGAAATGGGTTTTCATCACTTGGGGATTCATTTTGATCGAAGTCGTGTGCGAAGTTTTGATTCCTTGGGTCGCAGGCACATACCTCATTCCCACCATCAACCCACCCGCCACGGCGGTGGATTACCACATGAGCGAGCACATCGGCGAACTCTGGGGCTACGCAGGCATCATGTTTGGGCTTGCCGTGGTCAGCTGCACCGCGGGCGTCGTCGCCGGTTTTACCGCGGCGCGCGCTTCGAGCAACTTCGGGCGCTCCATCCGTCAGGCGATGTTCTATAAGATTCAGGACTTCTCCTTCAAGAACATCGACAAATTCTCCACCCCCTCGCTGATTACTCGTCTAACCACCGACGTCACCAACGTTCAGAACTCGTTGCAAGCCATCGTCCGTACCGTGGTGCGCGCGCCATTCATGATGATTTTCGCGCTCATCATGGCCGCGACGATTTCGTGGCAGCTTTCCCTTATTTTCATTGGGGTCGCGCCAGTGCTGCTCTTCGCGCTTTTGTTCATCGTAACGCGCGTCCACCCCATCTTCGTTCGCGTGTTTGAATCCTACGATAATCTCAACGCTTCGATCGAAGAAAACCTCCGTGGCATCCGCGTCGTTAAATCTTATGGCCGCGAGGAACACGAGGCACAGAAGTTCGGCGTCGTCTCGCGCTTTATCTATAAATCCTTCGTGAAGGCCGAGCGCATCATCGCCTTCAATAACCCCATCATGCAGCTCTCCATTTATGTCTGCGTGCTTCTTATCGCTTGGTTTGGCGCGGCGTTGATTATCAAAAACGGCAACGCGACGGATGCCTTCAATACCGGCTCGCTTACTTCCTTAATTACCTATATCAACCAGATTCTCATCTCCTTGATGATGGTTTCGCTCGCCTTCGTCATGATCACGATCGCCCGCAACTCCGCGGAGCGTATCTGCGCGGTCATTCAAGAAGAGTCCGATTTGAAATCCCCCGAAAATCCCATCATGGAAATCCCCAACGGCCAGGTGGACTTCGAAAACGTCTGCTTCCGTTACAACCTCGAAGGCACGAAAGACGTTTTGCATAACATCAACGTTCACGTCCCATCGGGAAGCACCGTAGGCGTCATTGGGGCCACGGGTTCTTCGAAATCGACCCTCATCTCCCTAATCGCTCGTCTTTATGACGTCCAAAGCGGTTCGGTGAAAGTGGGCGGCCACGACGTTCGTGAGTATGACCTCGTGCAATTGCGCGACGCCGTCTCCGTCGTTTTGCAAAAAAATGTCTTGTTCTCGGGCACGATCCGCTCCAACCTCCTTTGGGGAAACAAAGACGCGACCGATGACGACGTTCGTAGGGCGGCACATCTAGCTTGTGCGGACGAATTCATCGAAAAGCTGCCGGACCAATACGATTCGCCCATCGAACAAGGCGGCCGCAACGTCTCGGGCGGTCAAAAACAACGTCTTTGCATCGCTCGCGCATTATTAAAGAAACCCAAGGTTTTGATTTTGGACGACTCCACCTCGGCGGTCGATACCTACACGGACTCCAAGATCCGCAAGGCATTCCGCGAGGATATTCCGGACGTGACGAAGTTCATCGTCGCCCAACGCATCCTCTCCATCAAGGATTGCGACATCATTCTCGTCATGGACGATGGCGAAATCATCGCCCAGGGTAACCACGCCGAACTCATGAAGAGCTGCGAACTCTATCGAGAAATCCACGATACGCAGACGGGAGGAGGTGATTTCGATGCCGCCTAGAACCATGAATCCCCGCGCAAAGAAACTCTCCTTTAAGGAGTCTATGAGCGTTTTCCGTCGCGTCTTCGGCTTGATGATGAAGAACTATCCCGGCCTCGTCATCCTTGCCGTCGTCTGCATCTTGCTCTCCTCCGGCGCCGGCGTCTTAGGAAGCGTCTTTATCGGCGACGTCCTCATCGACCAATTCATCCTGCCGACGATTGCCCAGCAGCAAACCACGCTTTATGGCATTCCCATGAGTATCGAGCAGCTCATGATGATCATGGCCTCGATTTACTTCGTCGGCATCGTCTCCGCTTATTTCTATCAGATTCTCGTTTCGCAAATCGGCCAAGGTACGCAGAAAAAGCTTCGTGACAAGCTGTTTGAGCGCATGGAGCGCCTGCCTCTATCTTATTTCGACCGCCGCCCCATCGGCGACATCATGTCGGTTTATACCAACGACATCGATACGTTGCGCGAGATGATTTCCCGCGTTTTGCCCACCTTAATCCAGGGCTTCGTCAACATGGCTGGCGCCATGGTCGCCATGATTTTGCTTCGCGAGTGGCAGATGATCTTAGTCATCATTGGCTTCCTCGTCGTTATCTTCATCACCGTCACGAACGTGACCAAGTTCTCCTCCAAATACTTCGTCGGCCAGCAGCGCTCCCTCGGCGCCGCCAACGGCTATATCGAAGAAATGATTTCTGGTCAAAAAGTCATCAAAGTCTTCAACCACGAATCCGAAACGAAGGAAAATTTCGATAAATTAAACGAGGAATTGCGGGATTATACAGTTAAATCTGCGCAATTCTCCAACATTTTAGGTCCGGTTGTTAACAACCTCTCGAACCTCCAGTACGTCACGATTGCCCTTGTCGGCGGCTTAGCCGTTGCCTATGGCGCGATCTCTTCTCCGGGCGTCATCTTGTCCTACATGCAGCTTGGTCGCACCTTCACGATGCCGATTGCCCAACTCGCCATGAACATCAACATGCTCATCATGGCTTTGGCGGGCGGATACCGCATCTTCGAGCTCATGGACCAGAAGGAAGAAGTCGATAACGGCTACGTCACTTTGGTCAACGCGAAAGAAGGGGAGAACGGCGAACCCATCGAAGTTTCCGAAC
>JBGUWA010000263.1:0-1661 GCA_045220635.1 Candidatus Alloenteromonas sp.
ATGCAAATCGCAATGGCTTCGGCAAGCTCGAGACGAAGCAATTCCACGCCCCGCCTGATGACGTCGCGTGAACATTTGGCGGCAAACAATCCTTTCGTGAAGTACCGGTCGCCGCGATCCGGGAAGAGGGTGACGACGTTCCCGCGAAGTCCCGCGTCAATCGCCTTGAGCGCCACGCGCGGAGGGTCACCGCCGGTTGCTCGCGGCGATGGCCTCGACTTCGAGCCGGGCGCCTTTCGGGATGGCGGCGACCTGAACGCAGGAGCACGCGGGGAACGGCGCGGGGAAGACGCGGGCGTACGCTTCGTTCACGGCGGCGAAGTCCGCGAGGTCGGCGAGGAAGACCGTGGTCTTGACGACGCTTTCCGGGCCGAGACCGGCGGCGGCGAGAATCGCGAGGACGTTCGCGAAGGCGCGTTCCGCCTGCGCGGCGGCGCCGTCGGGGATCGCGCCCGTGGCGGGGTCCACGGGCAGCTGTCCGGAGACGAAGACGAACGGACCGGCGTCGACGGCCTGCGAGTAGGGGCCGATGGCGGCGGGGGCGGAGGGAGTCGAGACGGCGTGTTTCATGCGGGGCGGTCCTTTCGCGGGGTGACGTGGTAGCCGGCTTTCTGCTCGAGTTCTCCCTGTTTCCGCTCGGGTTCGTTGAGCAGGTCGGCCTCCTTGAGGCTCTGTTGCCACACTATTCCAATCGCACAATACAGTAGCGATAGTCCCATGAGCGTATAGAAAATCCGGTGGTGTTTTCGGAATATCCCTTGGAGCAAAACGCCCGCGAAAAGCCACGCCAAATTGCAGACGGGCCCCGTAAAGGGCAAAATCAAACCAAATATGAGGATGTGCGGAAAATCCTGGTGGAAAGGAAGCATATAGGTCGTAATCGCCGTCAAGCAAAACACCATTATCTTCACATTTGTAAGTTGCACGAAAAAGCCCGTGAGGAAATTGCCGGTGGTGCGGTTGTCGCGAATTTCATCGTATGGTTTGAGGGCTTGAAACAAAAGGCTTATGGCCAAGCATGCAATATAAATTGCTCCAATGAACGAGAATACTTCGATAAAACTTTCAAACGCGCTACTGATAAAGTAAACGACAAAAACGGATGTAAGCGCAATGGTCGTGTAACCGGCAAAAAGCCCGTACCACTGCTTTATCGCCACGGTTTTCCCGCTTTTCATTGCCACAGACAGCGAGCAAAGATTCGCGGGTCCCGGGGTAATTCCCGAAACAAATGCGTAAAGCAAAAATGAAACTACAACTTCTCGTGACACGATGTGCCCCGCACAACAATCATTTATCCATGCTTTCTACTGTCAGAAGGGGTCTGTCTCCTTTTCTTCCTGCCCGTTTGAGGTCGCGGCGATGTCGTCCGTGTCCTCAAGCGAATAGGCGAGGCCATTGGAACGTTGACGGCTCCGGTCGCTTCATCGCCGTCGATGCCGCCGTGAATTGCAAGAGTTGATTCTTTCATGGTTAGAGCTGCTTTCATGGTTGATGGTTGGTGAGTTGCCGTTGCGGAACGGACGCAACACGTCGCGCCCGTTCCAGGTCGGAATCACCTACATCGACCCGAAAGAAGCCCGACTTCTCCTGCATAAGGGCGCATGCCGTCGATGCAAATCGCAATGGCTTCGGCAAGCTCGAGACGAAGCAATTCCACG
>JBGUWA010000264.1:0-4542 GCA_045220635.1 Candidatus Alloenteromonas sp.
CCACCAAGACGGCGATGCCATAGAAGACCATGAATAACGGCGAGAGGAGGACGGACCTCTTGTAGCCTTTGTAGCTCTTCCAGCCGAGCTTCTTTTTGCTCATGGCCATGGCTAAGAACGTCTGAAGCGGATAGATGACGAGGAAGGAACCGATGACGATGGCCGCCATGACGAGGAGGTTGATGAAGGCTTTCTCGGAAACCGCGGAGGTGATGAGGATGCCATCTAATCCCGAGAATCCGCTCATCCATTCCACGCCAACCCAGTTGATGAGGTGGCAAAGGGCGTAGAAGATGTAGTAGGGGACAAACCAGAAGAAGGCAAGCAACGTGAAGGGGACCATCAGCAACTGCACGAAGAGGTCGACGCAGCTCCATCTTCCCGAGACGAAGAAGTGGCCAAGCATCTTCCAGCCTTTCTTCCAGAAGACTTCGTGGAGGCCATGCCCCATGCGGGTAAGGCGATTCCAGGTATCCTTCAAGGTGGAGGGCTGGTCTTCGTAGACGATGGCGTCAGCGACATAATGGACGCGCTTGTTCTCGATGAGGCGCTTGACGGTGAATTCGGAGTCGTCGGAAGTGCTTAGGGCGTCCCAGTTACCTGGCAATTCCTCGATGATGGAGGTGGCCACCATCATGCCCGCGCCGGTAAGCATGGAATCCAAATGGAGACGTTCGCGGAAGTTGCAGGCGATGCGCGAGTCGCGGATGTAGTAGGTGGCGGAGACGGCGGTCCAGGTGTTTTGGGTGCCGTTGGTGGAGGCTTCGTAAGGACGCGCGATGAGGACGCCTTCGCGGAAGGCGTTGTTCATTTCGCGGATGTAATCGGGGCAGCCGTGGTTGTCCGCGTCGAATTTGATGAAGAAATCGTATTTCTCCCCGGAAGCGAGGATCTGCTGGAAGCCATATTGAATCGCGTAAGCGGCGCGATGATGGGCGGGGTCAGGGTCATTGTGGACAAGGACCTTCGCGCCTGCGGCGGCAGCCACTTCGGCGGTGTCGTCGGTGCAGTTATCCGCGACGACATAGACGTCGAAACGGTCTTTGGGGTAATTTTGGTTCTCAAGCAAATCGCGGATGGCGTCGCCGATGACGTCGCGTTCGTTGCGAGCGCAGATGACGACGGCGGCACGGGCGTAGTCCTCACTGGGCTTAAAATGTTTCTCCTTCATCCAGAAGAAGAGGATCATGATCAATTGGAAGGCAAAGCAGAGGGTTGAGATGCCAATGACAACCCAGTTGATGACCTCAAGGGTTTTCCACAAGATTTCCATAAATGCACGATAACTATACATGGGCATTAGGCGTACACGCAAACAAAAAGGTTGCAAGTTGAGTCGAATGGTCCTAATATTACCGAGCCGCTAAGCGGCGTGATCATCGCGGAGTAGAGCAGCCTGGTAGCTCGTCGGGCCCATAACCCGGAGGTCGTAAGTTCAAATCTTACCTCCGCAACCAAGCAAAAAAGCGACCCTCACGGGTCTTTTTTTGTTGGTTGTGGGATTTGACTTCCGACCTAAAAACCGGGTTATGGGTCGATAGCCATTGCCGAAGAAATGGCCACCTCATCGGTCATAACGCTTGGCGATGAAGGCGATGTCGTTGCCTAAATTCGCCCAATATGCTTCAAGGCATCTTCTTCGCTTAGCGCTTTTGATTTCCTTGCCATAGTAACGGGCATGAGGGCGCAGTTGCAGCGGCCCAACGTGCAAGTTGTTCACCCATTTCCAGTCACGGACGTAGAAGTGCTTATCGAGTTGGCGCAAGGTGGCGATGTTGCCATATTCATAGTCGCCGAAATAAATGCCATCGATGTGAACCGCCTTCTCCATCGTCCCGACGTAAATGCACCGTTCCAAAATCTTTTTCACGGTAGCTTTGTCGCGATTTAGCTCTAGATTTGCGCGCTTAATGCGCTCATTTAGCATGACGCGGAGCGTGGTGTACTCGATGCGTTCAGGCGCGCTTCCATCGGTCGTTCCATCGCCAAAATGGTAAAGAAGAATGGTTTCCTGCGTTTCTTTCGAGATACCGAGGGAATCCAAAAACGCGACGAAAGCATCGACGTATTCTTCGTGTAAACACGTGGTGCTTCCGCTTTTCATCGAAACGTATTTTCGTTGCCCTTGGCATTCCAGATAAAAGTCAGGTTTGATGTACCCTTCGGTTTTCTGGCATAGGATGAGGTCGTCCTCTTGGACGTCACGGTAAAGCGCACGCACAAGATTCCTTAAGTTGTTGGATAGGTCGCGATAGTGTTTGTTATGAAGATGCGCGACCATTGCATCTTCGTGGTATAAGCCGTCATTAGCAGACATAAGCGGTACCTCCACTTACCCATTTGGGCGAAAAGGGCAAAAAGGAGAAAAATCTTTATAATTTTTGTCTTAGAAATAGTTGAGCATTCCATATAGTTTTGGGAGTTTTCCCCATTTCATCGATGATTTCTTGCCTCAACTATGGAAAAACATTTTTAAGGTTTATCCAGAAAGGACCGACGAATCATTGGCGTTTTGTCCTCCTCATTTTCTATGGTTTTCCGAGCAAAAAACGCCAAAAAGGGTTATTATCGCCTTATGTCAGACATTAAACCCATTTATCCTAATTCCCGCTTTAAGACGTTTTGCTACATCAAAAGCGTCGTGACGAATCCCAACATCATCGTGGGCGATTATTCCTATTACGATGACATGAATGAGGGTCCGGAATCCTTTGAGAAGCATGTGACCCATCATTACGATTTCATGGGTGACAAACTCATTATCGGGAAATTCTGCTCCATCGCCCGTGGCGTGGAATTCGTCATGAACGGGGCGAACCATATGTTGGATTGCCTGACGGCCTACCCGTTTGAAATCATCGACGAGTTCCAAGGCTTATCGCGTCCGTTTGGACAGCGCGGCAACCGTGGGGACACGGTGATTGGCAACGATGTGTGGATTGGCCAAAACGCGACCATCCTGCCTGGCGTCCATATCGGCGATGGCGCGATTATCGGCGCGAATGCGGTGGTGGCCAAGGACGTTCCGCCTTATGCAATCGCAGTTGGCAATCCCGCCCAGGTGAAGAAGTATCGCTTCGACGAAGAAACTCGCACGTTGCTCCTGAAATTGAAGTGGTGGGACAAACCGATCGAAGAAATCAGGAAACTCATTCCTTTGCTGACATCGAACTTGGAGGAAGCGAAAGATAAACTTAAGAAGCTCTTGAATGAATAGAGCAAAAGCGTTCCTGAGGCTTGCTAAAGCAAGAGAATGAAGGCAAGAATCAACAGGAAATGAAATACGTGCTTGAATAATTGACGGTCTTTGCCCATAATATCTCCGCGCTTCACAACGGACCATTGGTGTAGCGGCCTAACATGCCTCCCTGTCACGGAGGAGATCACGAGTTCGAATCTCGTATGGTCCGCCAGCGTTGTGGCCCGGTAGCTCAGTTGGTAGTAGCAATGGACTGAAAATCCATGTGTCGCCGGTTCAAGTCCGGCTTGGGCCACCATCTCGAATCAAACATCGCCTGCGGGCGATTTTTTGATGTCGAGAGGTGAGACCAAGCCTCATCGCCAAAATCTTCTTATCATGGATTTTCAGTCCTTACATTTCTGATGAATTCCGATGGAAGGTTGTTCGCAGAAGGCACATAATAGGTCCGTTCAAAGGAGCATTTCTATATGAGAACCGCATCAAATGTCATCGCTCGCATCCTTCTAATCGCTGCGGGCGGCCTTATCATCTTCGGAGCAATCTTGAGCATAGTCTCTTCCGTCAATGCCATGAATGACCCCGCCATCGGGTGGTGGAACTGGGGCAATCAGCAAAGCCTCTCCGCGTTAATCCTGTTCGGCTTAGGCATCCTTAACAGCATCATCGGTCTGACTGCTTTATTCGCCGCCATCCGCGGCCGTCGCTCGTTCTGGCTTTTCATCTTCGCCCTCGTTTTGATGATTACGCCGGTCTACACCATCGTCACCAGAGTCCAAGCGGGCACTTTGACCGGGACCTGGGATCAAATTGGCCAATTACTCCTCCAATTCTTGACCCCGATCATGTACTTCGTCGGCTGCCTCTTGCTCGTTCGTCCAAGAAGAGCGGAATAGCCCTTAGAATTCTGTTCTCGTAACCTGGAGCAATCCGGGTTTTTCTTTTGGAGTTTTCCTGATTGTCTCTACACAAAAGACGTGTCAAAACGCATAATAATGGAGAGAATCATGGCAAAGAAACGTTACGAAGCGGTCATTGAGAAACTAAAAACACGCGGGATTTGCGTGGAAAAATGGAAGAAGTCGCTTTTTGGCGCGCATATTTTTTGCTCCTATCCCATCGGCGAAAAGAAAATGACGTTGGACATTTCGTTTTCGAGCACCTTCCATTCCTTGGTCGCGGATATCCATATCCCTTATAGCCCGTTTAAAGGACCGTTGATGGACCTTTATGACGCGACCTTCCCCGAAGAGAAGACCGCATGGGGCAGAAGCACGCCCAAATTCACGCAGGCCATAATCGACTATATGCGCGGCCAAAGCGGCAGCGGAAACCGCGTTGAG
>JBGUWA010000265.1:0-3357 GCA_045220635.1 Candidatus Alloenteromonas sp.
CCGATTACAAACGCGAATCCACGGGCGCCGTCATCAAAAACGGCATCCTTGAATCCCTTCTCAAACTCGGTTTATTCCTTCTCAGCATCCTTTTGGATGTCCTGAAGACCCTCTGGGCGATCATCGCCGGTCTCTTCGTTGGCATCTTTAAGGGCATTTTTGCCATTGGTCGCTATTTCCGCAAGAACCATCGCAAGTTCATGGAAATGGATGGCTGGGGCAAAGCCGGCTTCTTCTGCCAAGGCCTAGGCCAAATCAAGTACGGCCAAGTCGGGCAGGGCATCGTCTTTATGGCGGTGGAAGTCCTCTTTATCGTCTATATGGCCGCCGGCGGTGGCATCATGAACATCATCAACCTGTTCGCCCTCGACGCGGTCCGTCGCGAATCCCACACGCGTTTGGTTCTCGGCATCCTTGCCCTTATCATCGTCGTCGCCTACTGGGTCGTCTGGCAATTCGGCGTCAACGCGGAATACGATGCGTATCAGATCCTGCATAACTTCGATTTCCGCAACGCCCGCGAAAACCAGCTCGCCGTCCTCAATAGCTATGGCAACTACGACGACAACGGCGTCGAACTCACCAAGCTCAGCCATCGTCGCGTCTACAAACTGATGCGCGGCAAATACGCCTACTCCCGTCTAAGCGCGCGTTACATCTCTTATGTGGATTTCAAGCGCGTACCCGATCGCCAGCCGAACTTCTTCCAGCGCTTCTCGTATGACTTGAAGATGAAATTCTTCCGCCGTTACGACATTTGGCGCACCAAAGTTCGCGCAGGGCAGTGGGCCAGCGCCTTTGCCGCCTTCCTGCAATGGACCCCGATGAAGATGAAGACCAAATACGGTTTCCACGTCGTCCGCAACGAAGTTGAAACCGGCTTGCTCATCTTCCATCACACCTACGACAAGTACAACGACTATCATGCCGTCCTCCGCGACTCCGAAGCGACCCTTCGCGTCCTCAAGGATCCCGATATGGTCCTCAAGTGCGTCTACGCGGAAGACGAGGTCTCCCAGCGCAACGGCATCGCCCCGATCGCTCGCGGCACTTCCGTCAAAGCCAAAGAGATCCTGCCCAGAATCGTCGGCTACTTCGAAGTCACCTTCGACGTCGGCCGCAACGCTTCCAAGCTCATCGCGAAAGCCCTCAAGAAAGGCGAAGCTAGCGCCATCGCCGAGATCGAGTCCACCCGCGAAAAGCTCCAGCAGCAGCACGATATCTTCATTTACGAGAACAACGAGAAAGTCAAAGCCGAAGCCGCCGGCATCCGTCAGGCCTACCTCGACTACGACAAACTCTCCAACTACATGCTCAAGGGCAAAAAGGAATTCGTCGGCGAACTCCGCAACGAATACGGCATCTCCGAGCATTATGGCAAGATGATCTTTGAGGACTTCCAGCAAGCCGTCAAGGAATCTCCCGCCGACGAAGCGGCCGTCCGTGAAAACCTTTCCCGCCGCTCCGAAAACTTCGAACCGATCGCCAAGCTTCTCGATACCTATGAGTATCATGGCCAACCGACCAAGATGAAGAAGCAGGTCAAGATGTATCAGGATGAGAAGTTCGCGACCACCGTCATGGCCCTCCCGGTCCTCGGCGCGTTGCTGACCTGCGTCATCCCGCTACTCTTCTCGATCGCCATCGGCTTCACCAACTGGGACAGCGCCCACACCAGCTATACCTTCACCTGGGATATGGCCGCTTGGGGCAACGTCTTCGGCATGAGTTCCACCGGCTCCGACTTCGCCACCGCGTTTGGCACGTTGTTGCTCTGGACCCTCATCTGGGCGTTCTTCGCCACCTTCTCCAACTACGTCTTCGGTATCATCTTGGCCTTGCTTATCAACAAGAAGGGCATCAAGGCGAAATCCTTCTGGCGTACCTGCTTCGTCATCACCATCGCCATCCCGCAGTTCATCACCTTGTTGGGCGTGAGCTTGCTCTTCGGCGCGAATGGTCCGATCAACCAAGCCCTTCAATCCGCCGGCTTGGCGAAGCTTCCCTTCTTAGGCACCATCACCTCGGGCGAATCTGCCTTTGATGCCTCCGCTGGCGATTACGTCTTCATCAAAATGATGATCGTCGTGATCAACATGTGGGTCGGTATCCCTTACACGATGCTTTCCACCTCTGGCATCTTGATGAACATCCCCGAGGACCTCTACGAATCCGCCAGCATCGACGGCGCATCTCCCTGGACCCAGTTCTGGAAGATCACCATGCCGTACGTACTCTTCGTCACCGGCCCGTCCTTGCTCACCACCTTCATCGGCAACATCAACAACTTCAACGTCATCTACTTCCTTACCGGCGGCGGCCCGTCCCAGATGGACGCCCTCGGCAACGTGGGTGCCGGTCACACCGACTTGCTCATCACGTGGCTTTATAAACTCACCGCTTCCCGTTCCAACCCGGAATACGCGATGGGTTCGGTCATCGGTATCTTGATGTTCGCCATCTGCGCCTTCTTCTCGCTCATCATGTATAAGAGAATGGGCTCCGTGCAAAACGAGGAGGAATTCCAATAATGGCTAACAACTCCAATGTCGCAGCCAGCCGCGAAGATCAAATCGCCGCTTCCCAGGCTGCCAAGAAAAAACACGAAAGTTCCCAGCGCACCCGCCGCATCGTCTCCAACGTCGTCGTCTATGTCATCCTTTCGATCATGGTCGTCATTTGGTTGCTGCCGGTGTTATGGATCGTCCTTCAGTCGTTCAACGCCGAAGTCGGTTCGGCAGGTCTTAGCCGCCTCGTTCCGCAGCAATGGGGCTTCTACAACTACCAAGACCTCTTCACCAATCACTACTGGGATCCCTTGCAGGGTGAAATGAACTCCGCTTACGTCTTCTTCGCTGGCACCAGCGCGGATGGCGCCTTCGTCCTCGGCTCGTTCTTCTACACCCTCATCATCGCGGTCTTCTCGGCCATCATCGGCACCTTGTTCGTCTTGATGACCTCCTATGCCTTCTCCCGCCTTCGCTTCAAATCCCGTAAGGCGATCATGCGCATCATCCTCTTACTCGGCATGTTCCCGGGCTTCCTCGGCCTCATCGTCTTGTATCAGATCTTCCGTATGATGGGCTTGCTCGGCACGGTCTGGAGCTTGATCATCGTCTACTCCGGCGGCGCTGGCATGGGCTACTACATCTGCAAAGGCTTCTTCGACACGATCTCCAAGCAGATCGACGAAGCGGCCATGATCGACGGCGCGACCAAGTTCCAAATCTTCTACAAGGTCACGTTGCCGCTCGCCAAACCGATCATCGTCTACCAAATCCTCACCGCCTTCATGGGTCCGTGGGCTGAGTTCATCACTTCGTCCTACATCCTCGGCGGCGCCCAGAACTCCGCGAC
>JBGUWA010000266.1:0-4079 GCA_045220635.1 Candidatus Alloenteromonas sp.
TCACCAACGTCGCAACCTGGATCGTCGTCGGATTCGTCACCCTTTCCTTCGTCGGCGAGATGATCGAACGCTTCATCCCCTCCAAAACCGCCTCGATGGGAAGCCAAAAGCAACATAAACGCAACTATCTTCCTAGCGGCGAAGAAAAACCGGTGCTTCAATCCTGGAAAATCACCTTGGTGGTGTTCCTTAGCTGGACGGGATTGAACGCGATCTTTGGAGTTCTTTATTTCACCCACATCATCGACCAAGGCGTCTTGATGCTCATCACGCTTTTCTATTCCGTAAGCGACATGATCTGCATCTTGTTCTTCTGTCCCTTCCAGACGTGGATGATGCACAACCGTTGCTGTACCACTTGCCGCATCTACAACTGGGACTTCGCGATGATCTTCACCCCACTTATCTTTATCATCGTCAGCAAGTCCAACGGCCAATACGTCGTAAACCCCTTCGCCCTGGTTTTGGTCTTGACCTCCTTGGCGTTGCTCATCAAATGGGAGATCACCTATCACGCCCATCCCGAGCGTTTCTCGGATGCGACGAACCTTTCCATTAGATGTGTAAGCTGCAAAGAAAAGCTCTGCGCCCATAAAAAGCAATTGCAGCATCTTTTGAAGAAAAGCCGAGAGATACTAAAGCAAAAATTAGGCAAAAAGAGCGAAGAAACTCCGCAATAACCCCTTTATTTTCCTTTTAACCAATCGTTTTCCAATAACGCCGCGTCAGGATTTCTTTGCCGTCTTCCGCGGAATAGGCAAGGACTTTGTCTTTCATGACGAAGCCGTTCTTTTCCATGACTCGGGCGGAGGCTGGGTTATCGTCGTTACAGGTAATAAGCACGTCGGTGAGATGCAATTCCTTCGCCTTCTCTAGGGCAAGGGAAAGCATCTTGGTCCCATAGCCACGATTCCATTCCGAGTAACGGATGCCATATCCGATATGGCCACCCCGAAGCAAAAGCGCGTCGTTGAGGCGATGGCGAACGGCGATTTGCCCAATGAAATAGCCCCGCTCATCATCCACGAGCCAGTATATGTCTTGGCCAACGCGGTTCGGAGGCAAATCCCGTTCGTACCGATAGTTATCGAATTTGGCGAAGATGTCCGTGCTCGACGCATCGGAAAGGAAATACGTCGTCACGTTGTTCTTTTGATACTCCTCATACGCTTCCATATAGGAAGGGAGGTATTCTTCGTTGGGCACGATTAATCGAATCATACGGCTACGCCTCTATTCGGAGCACATTATAAAGGCAATATCGCGAAACAAAAGCGGCACGCAGAACGTTCCACATGCCGCGCTTGTCATTGACTAAGACCGATTAAGGTTCGACGCCTTCGTCGGGCAGTTCGTTCTCGTTGGCTTGGTTTCCGTTTTCGACCGGAACGTTATTGACCTCTTGTTGCGGGTTAAGGTCGTTGCCGAGCTGATTCTGGAAATCGTCTTGGACGATGGCGTTGTCGTTGACGTTATTCTCCAGTGCCGGAACTTCCTGGTTCGCCGCCGCGATCTCACGCTGCCTGGCCTCATAGGTTTCGATGATCGTGTCGCAGAACTCGACGCGTTTTTTGGCGGTGCTGCTTAAGTTGTCGAAGTTGGTGCCCTCGGGCATCTTGTATTGCTTATAGGCTTTGGCGCAGACATAGAGGGCCTTTTCATCGCCAAAAGCCGGGCTATTGGGATCGGAGAACGCGCGACCGACCTTTTGCAAGGCGGTATATTCCTTCGAGGTCTTGTTACGGAAACGTTCCCACCACGATCCTTTGTTGTCGGAAAGGGTCCGGGTGAAGGATTTGCCGGCGTTACGTCCATCGGGTTTCTGGTTCAGTTCGTTGAACTTATGGAAGAATTCCGCGGCATTGGGGGCTTTGGCGCTGCTGCAAACGCTGCGGTAGTTGGACTTGATCATGTTCATCGACTCGGGGCCGACATCCTCGAGTTTGACGTGCTTGCCAAGGACTCCGACGGGGTCGGTGAGGAAGGAAGTGACCTCTTCGCGAAGCTTATCGTCTTGGATGGAGGCGATGGAAAGGTTGTTTTCCTTGAGATAGTCGAGAAAGTATTCCCTGCCCGCGAAAAGCAGCGTGCCAAGGCTATGGGACGATAGACCCGAGGGCTCGCCGAGTTTGCTGGGGAGAGAGAACTTGTCGAGGTTGGCGTACATGTATCTGCGTTCCGCGGCGAAGTCCTTCATCGCGTCCATGATGCGACGATATTCCTGTCCGACGTCAACGTTGCCCCGCTCCTTCACGGCTTTGGGGTATTGCTTGTAGATTTCGCTCTTCACGGCGTTGGTGTCGTAATAATGGCTGCTGACCTTGTAGAGATTGTCCTCGCGATGAGCGAAAGCGAAGAGATTTTTGATGTTGTCGAGTTGGGGCTCGTCGGGGTTTCCGAAATAGACGTTGGGGTTGTGGCTATAGAGGATGTTGTATTCCTTGTTGATGGTCGAGATGATGGTGTTGCCGATTTGGTTTTCCTTCTTGGGGTCGGTTTGGGCGAGGAATTCCATGCCACGTCCGCCGATGACGTTATAGCCATCGACATGCCCATAAGCGCCGTCATCGATGACCAAGGCGCGGGCAAGGCGTTTGCCGAGGGTATTCTCTTCGCCGCGGGGAAGATAGCAACGTTTGTCGCCGATTTGACCGATCTTCTTCAGGCCATCTTGATAGGCTTTGGTCGGTTGGGCGATGTAATCCTCAAGCGAGACGTCGCCGGCTTGGCAGGCGGCTTTGAGCTGGCAGAAACCGCTGAGGAAGATGACCTTCGGAGAGTTTTCGAAGTCGTATTTGGGCGGCAGGTTGGGGCGCCATTTCTCAAGGTTCCCCCCTTTGACCTCCGCGGGGCGACCGGAATAGATGTTGCCCGAGAGGTTCATATTCTCCAAATCGAAGTTCTTCTCGATGAAGTCAAAGACCTTGTCGTAACGGGCGCAGACGTCCTTTTGCTCTTTCGCGAGCTGATCGATTTTGATGAGGCTGGCGCGCTTTTCTTCTTCACTCGTCAGATGGGTATGGGCGACGATGGCTTGCTTCAAGGCGTAATTCTTCGCGAAATAATCGGCTAAGCCATACTCCTTCGTGCCGGATTCCCCACCGACGGCTTGTTCGAGCAACCCTTCTTCCTTAAGCAATTTGTCTAAGGCGAGGATTTTGTTCGTATGGTTTTCGTCGAGGGTGACTTGCTTTTCGAGGAAGGGTTGGTAGGTTTTGAGGTTCTCTTCCAAGAAAAGTCGACCGGAAATGCTGGCTTGGCCGCCTTTGTTGACGACGACCTTCTCGTCGAGGCCAATGGACTTGACGTAATCTTGGAAGCCCTGAACCGCTTTGATGCCCGGGAGGTCGGAGTTGGTTTCGATCGCGTTATCCACCACGTCGACGCCGGTTTTGGCGACGATTTCCTCGTTGGCGTAATCCAAGGAGGCCTTCAATTCCTTAGCGACTTTCTCCTCGAACAAGGCGTCGGCCTCGGCTTTGAGGGATTCGATCGTCTCGGCGAGAGGATGGACGTTGGCGCGGATGTTGGGGTTGCTTTCTTCGTAGATCTTGCCTAAATCTTCCGCGCTTAAACCCGCGTCATTCTCCAACGCGTCGAAAATGGCTTTGAAATCGACGTCGGGGACCTCGAGGACGCCATAGTTCCTCATGTTGAACTTGGGGATGCGGTCTCCCTTGATGAGATCATGGTGATTCGTGATGAACGCGTCATAGGATTCCTTGTCTTTGAAGGCGCCGTCGCTCCCGTTATAACGAAGCCGGCCCAGGAACTTCGAAACATGGATACAAGCCTCACGCACCTGGATTTGATTGGGGATCTTCACCGCCTCGTCGGGATTGGTTTGACGAAGCTTCGCGTATTCTCGAAGCAAGTCGATTTGCTTTAATAATTCTTCTTTGTAACCCATAACGACTCTCCTAATTGGCCCTATTATGACAAAGCGGGTGCAACAAATACGCCACACCCGCCAAATTCTCGTATTTGGTTAACTTGGACGTTGTTCGATGAGCTCCATCGCTTACGGTTTCGCTTAGGAAATCTTCAGATTCAGCGCCGGACGCACGCAGTCGGAAGCG
>JBGUWA010000267.1:0-2748 GCA_045220635.1 Candidatus Alloenteromonas sp.
ACCCCAAGGACGTCGAAGCGACCATGAAGAAAGTCGTCAAATGCTTCGCCAAGGTCTTGATGCTCCCCGAGTTCAAGATCGACCCCGAAGCCATCTGGACGACCGACCTCGGCGGCGACTCGATGAGCTACATCGAAGTCTGCCAACTCATCGACAAGGAATGCAAGGTCCACATCCCCGAAGAGCAATATGGCATCTTGGCCAACGCGAACGACTTCACCAAGGAAGTGTTGGACCTAAAGAAAGGCGCCTAATGCGCACGCGCATACGCAAAAAAGTATTTGCACTTGCCATTCCTACTCGATAAACTATTGCACGCACATAAAGGAAGTTATCACCATGCCGAATATCAAATCTCAAATCAAACGCGATCGTACCAACGAAGAAGCGCGTCAAGCCAACGCCTCCCGCAAATCCGAGGCCCGCACCGCCATCAAGAAGGTCGAGACCCTCGCCGCCGAAGGCAAGAAGCCCGAAGCCGAAAAGGCCCTCCGCGAAGCCATCTCCCTTTTGGATCGCCTCGCCCAGGATGGCATCCTCGCCAAGAACAGCGCCGACCGTAAGAAAGCCCACCTCCAAGGTGTCGTCGCCAAGCTCTAATCGCGAAATAGTCTTATGAAAAAGAGCCGCTGATGCGGCTTTTTTCGTAGTCCTACTTCTCTAGATGCGGTAATTAGCGAGGAAGCGTTGGAAGGCGAAGTCGGGTGCGACGTTACCGGTGAGAATGGACTTCTCACATTCATAGAGCTCATCTAAGATTCGCGGCAAGGAATCCGGTTTGATGCGGTAGAGGTTTCGTAACGTCACCTCTACCCTCTTGGGGGAAGTAAAGAGCTCGGAAGCGATTTGGCCACTGGGGGTACCTTTCGCGTCGAGGTAGCGCACCATATCCATGAACGTGAACTGAATCGCTAAGGAATTGATGAGACTGATTTCGTCGACGGAATGGGACTTGAGGTCATTATAGATCTCGATGGCCTTGGCAACGTCGCCACGGGTTAAGGCGTTGGACATTGCGAAGGTATTCTCCTCGACTTTGGGGGTAATAAGCATCGTGACGGCCTTTAAGGTGATGGGCTCGCCATTGGCGTAGGCTTCGAGCTTTTGCAAATCGTTGATGAAACGGCCATAGTCGCCATCATCGCGCCTGACGAGCTCTCTGGCGGCATCGGCGTCGATCGGCGCGCCTTTCGCGGCCAAATACTTGGTCGCGTAGGTCACCCACTCCTCGGGTTTGGGGATGGGAATGCCTTTGACGGAGCCGGTGTTCACCACCGCTTTCACGATGGGATTCTTCTCATCGATGGCTTCGGAATGAACGAGAAGATAAAGATCGATGAAAGCGTTTGGATTTTGGCAGTATTGCAGAAGTTTATCGGGGCCATCGTCGGATTGATACTTGTATTTCCCTTTGGTCTTGGCGAGGAAGGCGCAATCGAAAGCCAAAACGCACTTACGTTCCGTGCCTAAAGGCAAATAGGCGCATTCGTCCGCCAAATCGTTGAGGCGCGTCGTGGCCATGTTCATCGAGACGTAATTGAATTCGTCGCGAAGAGGAAAATCCTTTTTGATGGATTTCATGGCGATGTGACGGGCCATCGCGGGATCGTTGGAATAAAGAAGCAGAATCATCTCTGCCTGCAATTATAGCGCGCCCACGCCTAGACGCGAAGAAGGCATTATGCCCAAATGGGCGCGGTGAAGGTGATGGTACCTTCTAAGTCGGTTCTTCGAATCGTGATACCCCTTCTTTTTAACCGCGATAGCACCGTGGAGGTCGGGTGGCCATAACGATTCTTATAGCCGCAGGATATGACCGCGGTTTCAGGCGTGATGGCGTCAAGGAACTCCTCGCAGGTCGAGGTATCCGAACCATGGTGCCCTACTTTGAGCACGTCGACGTCTAGACCGGGGTTATCCGCGACGATGCGTTTCTCGACCCATACTGGGGCGTCGCCGGTGAAAAGCCACTTCTTGCCCATGAAGGACAAAGAGAGCACGAGCGACTTATCGTTCTCGTCGGTCGCGTCATAGACGTTATGGTTTTCTAGTCGTATGCCTCCGACCGTCAATGGGAAGGCGGTAGGCGAGGTGACGTAACGGCCGACGTGGAAGTTTTGGATGAGCGACGAAACCGCACCAACATGGTCGAAGTCTTGATGGGAAGCGATTAAGGCATCGATCTTATAGATGCGTCGTTTTCGGAGATAAGGAATCAAACTTTCTTCGGCCATATCGAAGTTTTTCACGCCTCCCGTGTCGATCATCACGGTCCTTAAACCATCTTGGATCAAGGCGCAGTCGCCTTGGCCGACGTTGACGAAAGAGACGCTTTTGGTTAAGGCTGGAACAACGGGAATCAAGGTCAATAAATAGACGCCGATCGCTCCGACAATCAGGGCGTTTCGTACACGGAAATACTGAGCTTGTCTAAGATAAAGCGCGAGGAAGAAAACAATATAGAAAAAGCCCACGCCAAGTACGCTTAGGCAAGGAAGAGGCATCTTGATGTCCACCGCTTTCAGGGTGCTGAAAACCGAGAAAAGCCAATCGGCGACGCCATTGAATAAACCCGTAAACGGAACGGTGAGGAAACTGAGCCAGCTTAACGCCATCAGAAGCAGAAATAATGGGTAGAAGAGCAAGACGAACAAGAAGGAAAAGACATGGACTTCGCCTTGGGCAAGAGAGAATGGAAGCAAGAAAAGCTGAATGAAACCCATGACCTTAACCTTGTTCCAGATTTTG
>JBGUWA010000268.1:0-1801 GCA_045220635.1 Candidatus Alloenteromonas sp.
ACCGACCGCGACGAACTCGACAAGCAGATCACAAACGGCTTCAAGGAGGCCGGCGAGAAGCCATATCGCGCGACAAGCGGCGTCGACTTGATAGCAACATTGAATGGGTCTCGCGAGCGGCTGATCACAACTTTGATTCACAAATTTGGCGCGAACGGGCCAAAGGAGAAGCTTGATGCCCGAGAGCGCAGGTTGCGTGGCGAAAGGTCGGTTGCGGTTTACCTGAAGGAACTTGCCGATAAATTGCCGCCTGGCTTCAAGGCGAAGGGCGATATCTTTGTTTTTGTCGACGAGTGCCACCGTACGCAAGGCGGCGTGATGAATCTTGCCATGAAGAAGATCATGGGCCCGGACGTAATGCTGATCGGCTTTACGGGAACGCCTTTTCTCAAAAGCGAGAAGGGAGTGCTTACGAGCTATGCCAATTTCGGGCCGTTCATCCACACCTACAAATTCGATGAGGCGGTAGAGGACGGCGTCGTGCTTGATTTGCGCTATGAGGCGCGCGACATCGAGCAGAACCTCGCCGAAGACGTGACTTTCGACTCGATCTTCGAGCGTAAGACCAAGAGCCTTCTTCCTGCCAAGAAGGAAGAGCTTAAGAAGCGCTGGGCGCGGATGCAGAATCTCTTTTCGGCGAAAGAGCGCATACAGCGTATCGTCACCGACATCTGCATGGACATGGGGCTCAAGCCAGCGCTCCGCGACGGATGGGGCAATGCGATGCTGGTTTGCGAGTCGGTGTATCAGGCATATCGGTTTTGGGCGATGTTCAGCGACGCTCTCTCGCCGCTGAAGGATCATTGCGCCGTAGTGACGAGCTACGGTGGCGACGAGCCAAGTCTTGCCGAGGCGTTCACCGGCGAGCAGCTTACGGAAGCAGAATACAAGCAAAAGATGAATGCCGCCATGCGCGGAGACAAGACGCCCGAGGACTTCGAAGAATGGGCGAAGAAGGAGTTTGTCGAGCACCCCGCGACGATGAAGCTTCTCATCGTCGTCGACAAGCTGCTGACGGGCTTTGATGCGCCGCCGGCGACCTATCTCTACATCGACAAGAAGATGGAAGACCACAACCTTTTCCAGGCCATCTGCCGCGTCAACCGGCTAAACGGGGAGAAAAAGCGCTATGGCTACATCATCGACTACAAACATCTCTTTGAGAGCATAAGGGGCGCAGTCGAAGACTACACCAACGGCGCGTTCAAGAACTTTGAGAAAGAAGATGTCGATGGGCTTTTGAAGGGGCGGCTGGAAGAAGGGCGCAAAGCGCTTGACGAGGCGCTTGAACGGTGCGACATTCTTTCAGAACCGGTGCTGCCGCCGAAGGGGATCGATGAGTATTGCGATTACTTCATCGCACGCGACGAAGCGCAGAACGGCACGCGCCCAGGCGCAGAACCTGGCGGTGAAGCGCAGAGACCCGGGGATTCGCAACTGCGTGAAGATTTCTATCAGGCGTGCATTGCCGCGGTGAGGGCCTGGAGCGACATCGCGCAGGAAACGGACGAAGCGGGCTATACCGCTGACGAAGCAGCGGCGCTCAAAGAAAAGGTGAGAAACTACGACATGCTGCGCGAGGCGATCATGAAGCGAGCCGGCGATTTCGTGGACCTCAAGCTCTACGATGCCGAGATGCGATCGCTTCTCGACAATTTCGTCACGGCCAAGCATGCGTTGAAACTCGCCGACCTCGAGGATCTTTCGTTCCTCGATTTGATAAAAATCGACAAAGACAACGGAGGTTCGGTTGATCCCGACGTGGAGTCCGATGTCGGTGGCGAGCGTGGTGTTGCCGAAA
>JBGUWA010000269.1:0-6369 GCA_045220635.1 Candidatus Alloenteromonas sp.
AAATACCGCAGGACTCGTCAAGGGCAATCGCCAAGATCATCGTCGATTGCAACTTGCTTTGCTGTTCGGGATTGCGCGACATCGCGTCAATCGCGTGGCAAGCGATCCACGCTTCGCCGAGGGAGCTCATGCCCGCGGCAAGGATGGCGATACCGGCGCCGATCGCGACCAAACCTAAGTTGATGTTCGCGGACTCAGCAGCGGCAGCCAAGAGTCTGAAGAATGCCATAACTAATTCCTCCTAATATGGCTAAATCATTTATTCAAGGGAGCACGGACGGCCTGCGTTTGCGTTCCCATCGGGTTGTCTTCGGGCATTTCCTGTCCGATCCACACGCCGTTAAGAGAAGCGAAAACGAGGGTCTGAATGTACCCCGAGAATAAACCAAAATAGAGATTAAGAACCCCGATGACGATGGGGGAGAACCAAATCGCGGCTGGGGAATCCATCGGATTGGCATACCCCTGCGCCATGAAAGAGAAGACCGAAATGGAGACGGACTTTAACGCATAGTTCACAAGACCAATGACGACCGAGCCGGCGATGCAGTTGCCAAACATACGAAGCGTGGTCGAGATGATCGGGGTCCACATCGTCACCAAATTGATGGGAAGGAAAAGCGGAATCGGCTCGATGTAGCGATGGAAATAGCCGAATTTCTTGCTGCGGATCGCGGTGAATTGGATGAGCACGAACATGACCAGGGATAACGCCAAAGGAAGCACGATCATGTCGATGATGGAGGGCAATCCGGTGATCGACCAAATAAAGGCAAGGAACAAATAGACGAAAAGGCAGAAGAAATAACCCGGCCAATTCCCTGGCTCGTGACCCATGATGTTACGGGTCCAGTTCTGCAACCAATCGATGAATCCCTCGGCTAAACCAAGCAGGCCTTTCGACGGTTTCATCGGGTCATGGAAATGGGCTTGGATGCCGACGATGATGGCCAAAATGAGGACGATGCCCATGACCATCAACGAAGAATAGGTCGGTCCGCTTAGACGGAAGGTCGAGTCTTGAAAAGACGCGATCATGTCGCTTAACGGATCCGAGGAAAGGAAGGAAAAGTTATTCATTGCCTTCGTTTTCCTCCTTGGGCGCTTCTACGGGTTTCGGTTCTTCTTTAGGGGTTTTGCGATTACGGGAAAGGGTCGACAAGACCAAGACGATCCAGGTTGGCATCAATGCCAAAGCGACCGCGATCAAGTTGCAATAGCCATGGGCGAGGGTGCCCCACTTAAAGGAGGCAAAACCCGCGAGCAATAAACTTCCCGCGTAAAGGAACAAACGAAGGAACGCCCATAAAATCGCGAAATAACCTTGCTTGGCAGAACCCGAAGTCGAAAGAAGACGGGAAGAACCTTTGTAAATGCTCACATAAGCAAGGATGTTTACCGCCGAACCAAGCAACCATCCTAGAAGCACGCCGACGTTATCCGCGACCAGGAAAACAAGCGAAATCAAGGCGCCGATGACGGCGACGACGATGAGGATGAAAAGATTCTTCCCCATTTCAGACCAAGATTCATATTTTTCCACGAAGCATTTCATATATGCGCGTATTTTCGCACTTTCGCGCTCGCTTGAAAAGCACGCACGTGGGTTCACGCGCATCGGTCGGCGTTTTTTGAGCAGGTATTTCGGAAAACTTCTAATCCCTCGGGAATTTGGAAACCGCTTCTAAGAAGCGCTCATCCGTGACGAGTTCTGCTTTGGCGCCGATTAAGACAAAACGATTTGGATCTTCTTCATAGAAGCCATAGGCACCTTGAAAATACTCCGAACGGTATTCTTCTTCCTTCCAGGTTTCGCTAGACTCATCGTAGACGAAGAATTGGAAACCGGTACTCGGGAGACAGCGAAGCTTGTGTTCTTTGTTGTCATAGAAATACCGTTCGTGCGGTTTGTACCGCTCCTCATCGGCATCCTTAAGCAAAGCCAAAAGCTTGGGGTATTCCCCTTCAATGTCCTTTTCTTGATAAGGGATTATCAATTCATCGACGTCCTCATAATATTCGTCAAGTTCTTCACGGGATTGAAAACAATGCAATGCTTTGATTTTCCCCGACCATTTCTTTTCTCCGCAACGTAACGTAATAACGTCATTGAGCCAATAATGGCCTTGCCCTAGAGGCAAAACGAAATAACAGGGGTTGCGTTCTTGGTTCCACGCGACAAAAGCATCGAATGCATCTTCCAAAAGATCGAATTCGAAGGGAGGGTTATCTTCCTCGAGGGTTTTGGTTTTGGGCGGGAAGGACAAATCCTGGTCCTCAATCAACGAAGCCTCGGTGTATCGGGCATAGCCAAACTCGGAAAACACGCCATGGGCTTCCGCCATTAAGTCGCCAAAGCCGCGACGGGAGAAGGAATGGTAACGGTAATCGTCCAAAATGGGATACACCGCTTCTTGCTCCCGCTCCTGGTGATCTTGCCCCGCGAAACAATAGCCGTGTCGACGGATATCCGCGATCACGGCGGTATTCTCCTCATCGTCTTCGAAGTCTTTCTTCAAAAAGGCAAGGCTTTGGAAGGGAGTCACCGCCCAGCCCAAGACTTTGCGTTTGCATTCCGCGATTTCCTTTTCGCGCTCTGCCTGAAATTCTTTGGCTTTTCGGTCGATCATCTGCTGGAAAACGGGCCAGGGTTTCACCCCTTTGGTAAAAGCGAAAACCTTTTCGTCTTCTTGGGTTTCCCCCGCCCCTTTCGGGAGAGTTCCATACGGCCTTTCCTCCCAATGATCCACAACCCATTCTACGAGCATTTCTCGAAAGATATCCTCGCAAAACAGCCGTTTTTTCCAAATTGAGAAGACGCGGCCATTTCGCTGAAGAGCCTCGAATATGTCGTTCTCGTTTTTTAAGCGAACAAGCTCAAAATCTCTTTTTGCCATGACTCTATATTTAACGCTTCGAATCGAAAAAGAAAACCCCTCACGCGACGGTGAGGGGAATCGAGTCTTATTTAGCGGGCTTTGACTTTCTTCAAGACGGCCGTGACGTAGATGCCGTTTTCGAACTTCGGATAAACTTCGCCTTGGATCAAGGGTTCGAGGTAATCGCGGAAGCTCTGGTCCATGTGGGTCTTGCCGGCGATCATCGAAGCGGGGACCTTCTTCTCGGCGTTGGCGACTTGCTCAACGGGAGCGAGGGCGAGTTCGATTTTGTACGGACGGTTGGAGACGCGTTTGATGATGACCATCTTGGCGGTTTCGCCTTTAAGGGCGCTCTTGACGGCGTGGGCACCGCAAGCGATGGCTTCGTCTTGGTCGACCTTGGAGATGAAGACCGGGTCGGCGCGCTGCGGCAAGGAGAGCTCGACGGAACGAGTCGGCAAGCCAAGGCGCTTTTCGACGATGGTGGCAAGGGCGTCGGCGGCACCACCGAGTTGGATGTGGCCGAAGGCGTCGATGCGGGTGGAGGAGGTATCACGCTCGAAGACGATACCTTCGGAGATCGCGATGATGACGTGACCCTTAAGGTCATAGATGGACTTCAAATCTTTGAGGAAGGAATCCATTTCGAAGGAGTCTTCGGGGAGATAGATTAGGTCCGGACGGTTGGAATAGGGAAGAAGGTCAACCGCGGCGGTGAGCCAGCCAGCGTTACGGCCCATGACTTCGATGATGAAGACTTTGCCTTTCTTGTAGCACTTGGCGTCGACGCAGATGTCTTTGGTGATGTTGACGACGTATTTGGCCGCGGAACCGTAACCGTTGCAGTGGTCGGTGATAGCGAGGTCATTGTCGACGGTTTTGGGAACGCCCATGACTTTGCAGTCGATCTTTTGCTGGGCGAAGAGCTTCGCGAGTTTGGCGCAGGTGTCCATGGAGTCGTTGCCGCCGTTGACGAAGACGTAACCGATGTTGTGGTTGAGAATCGTCTGGCAGATGGCCTCGTAACGGAGATCGTTCAAGTCAGAGGGCATCTTATAACGGGCGGTGCCAAGAATCGCACCCGGAGTTTGCTTTAAGAGTTCGATGGTCTCGGGTTCTTCTTCGCGGAGGTCGATCAAGTCGTCTTGGATCAAGCCTTCGACGCCGTTGAGGGAGCCATAGATTCCCGAGATTTCCTCATGCTTCATGGCCTCGGTGATCGCGCCATAAAGGGAGGAGTTGATGACTGCAGTCGGGCCGCCCGACTGGAGGTATACCATTGCTTTTGCCATAGGTAGAGTCCTTTCGTATTTACGGAATATATCTCGTATCGCGCACAATTATACGTGCTCGCATAACCTATTTTCCACAAAAAAGTGTCAACGATTCGCCACCGCTTTTCCACGGAATTTGGCTATTCTTTCGACCACGTGGCTTTTTGGGGTACTAAATCTAGATTTAAGTATTGCGAATGTAAGGGCTTACATATTACAATTTCCCGATTCCGAATCCAAAGGAGGAGTCCATTATGTCCTTTACCATCAAAATCCGTAATCACACGCTCAAGTTCGATCATAAGACCTCCATCTTGGACATCATCAAGGAATACGATCCCGAGAAGCGCGCCGTCGCCGCTCGCGTCAACAACCGCGTTCGCGAACTCACTTACGAAATCAACAAGAACTCCGAAGTGGAAATCCTTACCGTCAAGGACCATGAAGCCATCAAAGTCTATGAGGCTTCCCTTCGCTACGTCGTGGCGATGGCCTTTGCCCGTTGCTATCCTGGACTAAAGATTCGCTTTGCCTACAACGTCTCCCGCGCCGTTTCGATTTCCTTCCCCGGAAGCAAAACCTGCGCGACCACGGCGATGCTACTAAGAATCACTCACGAAATCGATAGCATCATCGCCGCCGATTATCCCCTCAAGCGTATGAAGGTTTCCCTCGAAGAAGCCGCCAAGGTTTATGACGACTGCGGCTACCAGGACAAGAAGGAAATCTTGGAATATCGCCCCGAAGTCAACGCCCACCTTTATGAATGCGATGGCTACCTCAACTACATGTATTCCCATATGGTGCCTTCCACGGGTTACCTCCATGACTACAAACTGCGCCTCTATGCGCCTGGATTCATGCTGCAATACCCGCGTTCCGAGCTTGGCGGCAACATCCCTGAATTCGAGGATGATCCCACCTTCCACCGCACCCTCAAAGAGTCCCATGATTGGGCGAAAATCGTGGGTTCGGACACCGTTGCGGGTATCAACAATTCCATCAAAACTCGCGGCAACATCGAATTTATTAACCTTTGCGAAGCTCGTCATAACCGCATGCTTTGCGAGTTAGGCCAGCTCATCGAAGACAACATCGACGACATCTCCCTCATCTGCATCGCCGGCCCCTCTTCCTCGGGAAAAACGACCTTCGCGAACCGTCTTCGCATTGAGTTGCTTTCCCGCGGCATCAACCCCATCCGCATTTCCTTGGATGACTACTATTTGCCCAAGAGCCAAGCCCCTATCGGCGAAGATGGCAAACCCGACTTAGAGCATATCGAAGCCTTGGACGTGCCTTTGTTCAACCAGAACATGCTCGACCTCATCAATGGCGAAACCGTCACCTTGCCGCGCTTTGACTTCCAGACCGGACGTCGCGTTCCGGGTCGCACCATCCACGTTGGCAAAAACGAACCCGTCATCATCGAAGGCATCCATGCCCTCAACGACAAGATGACCGTCGACATCCCCAAGTCCGCCAAGTTCAAGATTTTCATCGCGCCGCAAGCCCAGATGAACATCGATGACCATAACCCCCTCTCCCTCACCGATTTAAGGCTCATTCGCCGCATCGTCCGCGACTACAAATTCCGTAACGCTTCCGCCGAAGAGACCCTCTCGATGTGGCCAAGCGTTCGCGCTGGCGAATTCCGCTGGATCTATGCCTGCCAAGAAGGCTCGGATTACGTCTATAACTCCATGCTTTCCTATGAGCTTCCGGTCATGAAGAAATATGCGTTGCCGTTACTTCAGGCGATTGAAGTTGACTCCCCCTACTTCCCCTTGGCGCAGCGTCTGATCCGCATGCTCAAATACTTCATCTCCATGCCGGATGAGTGGGTGCCAAGCAATTCGCTGATGCGCGAATTCATCGGCGGATCCTGCTACGCAGACGTCTGATTCTTCGAAGTAAGAGAAAACGTGGGTCGCCCCACGTTTTTTACTTGTTCAAGTTGAGGTCATCGTAACGGCTAAGCAGCTCTTTGAGTCGCGCCGTCGCTTTCTCGAGTCGGCCATTGACATCGCGGCGATAACGGATCGTTTGATAGGCCAAATGGGCGGTGCTCAATAGCTCGATTTTCTCCAAAATTCGTTGCAAATCCCCATCCTTTTTGTCCGGGAAGTAACGAGAAATCAAAGCGTAATAGAGGGCATCCAGGGTTTCTTGCGGCACGCCAAAGAACTCGCTCGCGTTGTTCGGTTCGGCGGCGT
>JBGUWA010000270.1:0-5929 GCA_045220635.1 Candidatus Alloenteromonas sp.
AAAGCATTCGAAAAACAAGTGGGCCAAAAAGTCAAAAACGACAACGTCGTCAAAAGTCCTAAACCGAAAAACATAGATGGCATCTAACGTAATGCGAAAAAACGACATCCTTTTTGGAAGAGAATGCCGTCAATGATTTCCCGTGCCGGATTACTCCTTTTGAGAAACCGTGAACAATGAATAGAAATAGCCCTTTTGTTGCATGAGGGAATCAAAGGTCCCCCGCTCTTCAACAACGCCGTTCCTCAGCACGAATAAACCGGAGCAGCGCTTCAAGATGTTCTCGTCTAAATCATGGGTGACGATGATGCGGGTGTGGTTTTCCAATTTCAAGATGGCGTCAAGGACCTCAAAAGACGTCTCGGCATCCAAAGAGGCGGTCGCTTCGTCCACGAAGAGGGCCGGCGTTTTCCTTAACAATGCGCGAGCGATGGAGATGCGTTGACGCTCGCCGCCGGAAAGGCCAGAACCGTTCTCCCCGCAGAGATAATCCGCGCCGCGTTCTTGAATGAGCTTTTCTAGCCCGGAAAGGCGAATGGCCCGCGCGATCTCTTCCTCAGGGAATTCGGAGAACATCGTGATGTTGTCGCGGATGGTGCTGTTGAAAACGAAGACGTTCTGCTGAATGATCGAAACCACGTTATACAAGGAGCTTGTCGCGATGTTTCTCAGTTCCTTTCCATCATAGGCAATCGTGCCCTGGTAATCGCGCGAAGAGGCCATGAGCAGGTTCAACAAGGTGGACTTTCCGCTGCCGGAAGCGCCCACTAAGGCATAACAGCCATCCGCTTGGAAATCCATGTCGACGCCCTTCAAGATGGGCTTGTCCTCCGCATAGGAATAGGAGAGGTTTGCCACGGAAATCCCCTGAGTCAGTTCCGCAGGGATTTGCTCGCCGGAGTCATCGACGTTGTTGTGAAGCGCTTCTGCGAGTTTATCAATGAGCGAATAGGAGGATTTGGCCCCAGCATAGAAAGCAGGGAAGACTTGGATCGGCTGAAGAACATAGTTGAGCAACTGCACGAAGACGATGGCGGTGCCAGCCGTCACGTTGCCGATGCCATTGATTGCGAATACGCAGGCGATGAGAAAGACGCCGATCTGAAGAGCTCCGCCGGCAAGCCCTGAGGAATAACCGATGTGAATGGTGATTTTGGCGCGCTTCTTCGCCGCGTAATTGACCTCTTCATTGACCGTGGCATGGACGCGGCTGATGCTTTCTTCCGCTTTGAAGCTTTTGATGACCGCAAAGCCGGTGAGGGCATCCTTGATCATGCTCGTGTAGCCTTCTTTTTTATCCGAGACGCCTTTCTCGGCCACCGCGGCCTTATTGCCGAGGACGACGGAGACCAGGATAGGCAAAAGCGAAAGCCCGAGGGCAACCGCCATCAAAAGAGGGCTATAAATCACCATCATCACGACAGCTCCGACGAAGGTGACGCTCGTTTGGACAAGCCCTTGGATCTTCTCGATGAAATCGCGCTCGATGATGTTCGCGTCGTTGGAAAGGGCGGAGAGATAAAGCGAAGTGTTCTCGTTGCTGAACGTTTGAATGCCCTTGCTTAGCAATTTCTCAAAGACATAGTCGCGGTATTGCTTCATGGCTTTCGCCGTGAATTCCGCATAGAAGCGCCAATCGAGGAACCACGCGAGGAACATCGCTGCGATGGCCGCTCCTTCGACGATTAAGATCATAGGAAGATCGAATTGGGAGCTTCCCGCAATCAAATCCGAGACTTCCTTTAGCGACCAAGAAATCGCGAGGAAAGCAAGCGCCTGCAAAAACGAGGCGACACAGGACATGACTAAGTTGAATTTGTTGTTCTTGAATAAGATGTCGATAAATGGCTGGCGCAGGACCTTTCTTTCTTGTTTTGTCATGATTTCTCCTCCTGTTTGATTCGCATTGTTGTCCCATGTTATTGGATGTGATGGACGATAACAAGCAACTATTGGTTGATGGATAACCCCTAGGTTCCGCAACCGGAAAAATCTAATATGATCGAAGAAAAACGGTTGGTACCATCGTATCAACCGTGCGTCAGTCGTTTGGTAGGCTATGATGTTTTCGATACGGTCTAGCCATCAATCGAAAGGTTTATCTTTTCCGGAACGCGATAAGCTTTGGATCCGCGCCGCCTTCGCGATAAGTGCAAACGAGGATGAATTCCACATTGGCGACGACCCCATAGCAAAGGCCTTTCTCCTCTTCGCTTTCCACTTGGGTGCCCAAATACGTCGTTTCGTCATTGAGGAACCTCGCCTTCGTCCCATTGGGCAAAGGGTATTCCACATTCACGTACTGGCCCACGAGGGCACAAAGCTTGGTCACCTTTGGCATGCCTTCGATGCCCAATGCGTTGATTTCGTCGACCAGCGTTCGCTTAAAGGCATCGAACTTCCCCTTGTCGCTTAACTCATCGTGATGTTTCCAATAGTTAAGGTGAGGGAGGGTTTCCTTCATGTAAGCGCGTGCCTGCTCTTCGGAGAAGCCTTCCTTGGTCATATGGGGAATGCAGACGTCGATGAGTTCATCCATGTCGTCGTAGGTATAGGTTCCGTCCGCGTAGCACCACTTGCAATAATCCTCATTCAAAAAGCCGTCTTTGTCTTTGCCGATGATCGAATCGTCCAACGGCATGCCGCAGCATTGGCAATAAAGGGGGTGGGGCGAGCCAAGCAGCGTATTGATCGAGACGTTGAAGAGCTTCGAAAGCAGTTTCAGCGTTTCCGTCGCGGGAATCGTCTCCCCGTTTTCCCAACGCGAAACCGCTTGGCGGGTCACGAAGACCTTCTCCGCCAGTTCGTCTTGGGATAACCCGTGTTTGTTTCTTAGTTCAAATAGGATCTGTTTCGTTTCCATCTTTCCGTTTCCTCCAACGGAATAATACGAAGGTCTCTCTCGTTTGGGTAGCAACACCTTGTTGCGTTTTTAATCATCGGGGCTTCTTTGCCTTCCTAAGGAAAACGTTCCTGATAATCGTATCAAGAACGTATCATGCATATGGGTTTGTCGTAGGTTTTTACTGCAAATTGCACCCTGGGCCGAAAATGCAACCCCCCTACCGCTTTTCGATGCAACCCCCTCGTTTCATTGAGGTTTTCGATTAGTGGGAAAGAAACTATTATTTGGCTTCGTCGTTGATGATCCAACGAGCCGCGGCTTCGTAGGACGACACTTTTTTCTTCTTTTTTATTAGTTTGTCGTTCTCATTCAAGAAAGATTTCTTCCTGCACTTCAGAAGCGTTTTTCTCCCATAATCATTACGGGTATATACAATACCGAAATCCCCCACTCTTCCTTCGAGATTCTTGGCGAAAAGCTCAACCATGGCTTTCTTCTGGCTCAGGATAGACGGACAGGAGAAAGACTGGGTGGAATCGAGCTTCCCCCTCTTTTTGAGAATCAGCAAATAACGGGGGTCATCGATAGGCGAAAGCATCTCGGTAACCGCTCGGTTGAAAACGTTCTGCTCGTAAATGGAACCTTTCGTCAGGTAAATTCCAACGTAAAGATCATTTCCCGTGATGCGCAGGTCCGCGCGGTCAGAGATGACGCTGGCCTCCTGTAAGGTCTTCAACAATGCCTTAGCTAGATGGGCCATGTTCTTGGCCGGGGAGGAATGGGAGACGATTTTGGAGATGACATTGCCGATCAGAAATCCTAGGGCCGCGCCGATGATTCCAAGGGCGATGACCGCCGCCAAAAGGAGCCCTGGATTCGATGCCCCTCCCGACGCCAAAGCCTGTAGACACGTGGAGAAGAAAACGACTGACGCGATTTCCCCCATCGAAAGGAGGATGATTCCTGACATGTTCACATAATGGAATGGCTTGATTGCCCTCTCTTTTGGAACCTCTACCTCTTCGACGAGTTTAAAGTTCTTCTTCACGGAATCGCCCCACTTGCTCTTCGTATCGTCTCGCTTTGAAGCAAGGGCGAGCATCCCCTCATTGATGGCCTCGACTCCCCTTTCGTCGAAGGGCGGCCGAATGATGGTCAGACGGTCGATTCCGCTTTCAATCTCCCCGGTTTCGTAATTTGGGCCCACGAAGCAGTCGAAGCGACGGACGAGCGTCTCGAAATCGTAGGATTTAATGGTCTCACGGTCCTCTGTCCTTTTCAGCGCGAGCCGCTGCAAAAGGGATTCTTCGAAGACGTAATCCGGCTCGAGCGTCGCTAAATGCCAGATGTTTGAAACCTTATTGGGATTGTTCTTGTCGATGCGAATCGCCCTTCCCCGCATCTGGTTCGACAGCATGAAGCTTCCCACAAAGGTGGCGAGGATCACGGAATTGATGCAAGGAGAATCCCATCCTTCGCCAAGAAGCGCCTTGGTCCCGATGATGATATTGAGCGCGCCTTCCTCGAATAGCTTTGAAACGAGGTCGACTTTTTCTTTGTTGGAAAGGGAGGCGAAAGTAAACTCGGCGAAATTGCTATTCCCGATTCGTGTGCACCGGACTTTTCTCCCCTTCAATAGATCTTTGCAATACAGCGGAAGGATGATGAGACCGCCAGAAAGGACACCGACCTTGTAAGAAGGGTTAGACTTGGCGAGCGATTCAAAGATCGTCGTTGCGCCGATTTCCGTCGGTTCCTGCTCTCCAAAGAGATCCTTGACCGTCTCCTTTTTGATGAAATCGGTCAGGATGAGCATGCGGAGCTCATCCCCGAGGTTCTTGGATTCCGCTTCCGCGATGGCGACGATGCTGCGCAGTTTCCCCACGGAGCTAATCAACTTATGCTTGTCTTTTTCCTTGAGATCGAAGACGATCCGCCCTTTCTCTAAGACAGAAAAACTCTTCAAAACCCCAATGATTTTTTCTTTATCCTCCCCAGAAAGGAAGAATTCGCTGTCGAGAAGGAATTGATACGCCTTTTCGTAGACGGGGATTTTTATAGCAGGGAGGCTTTTCTTGGTGGTCAACGACTTTACGATATTCGCGTCGACTTCGATGCCGACGCTTTCTAGGAGTGTGAGCAAGGCAATGATGCCGCTGGTCTCCTCAAAGAGCATCTCGCGGTCCTCACGGTATTTATCGCAGATCGTTTGGTAGACATGATCGTAAATGGTGAATTGACGCAGCACATCGATGGCAGACAGCACCTTCCCCTTGTATTGGGCGAACACTGCCCTTTCTTCTTTGGTCGGATAATTGAAGATGACGTAATCCTGATGTGGGCAAAGCGTGCCTTCCTTGACGAGTTCGGGCACGAAGATTTCCTCATCAATCGGTCCGCACACCTTTTCGTATTTCTGCCATTCGGACTCATTGGCGTCATAAGGAGGGGTCGCGGTCAGGGCGATGATGCGGACGTCGGTGCCGAGCTGTTCGACGAACCGTTCCAAAGATTGCTGCCATTTGTTCTGGAGGTGGTGAGCCTCGTCGACGCAGATGGTTTTGACGCCGAACCGGCGCACCAAATCAAAAAGGTCGATGTCCGAATAGTCGATGACGACGCCGTCCTCCTCCACGGGCAGCTTGTTCATGGCGGAATGTAGGGCTTGATAGGTGATGGAGTTGATCAGGGTAATCTCATGGAGGTCGTAGGAGAAATATTCGTCAACGTCCTCCCCTTCTTCGAGAAAGCTCTTCGCGAAGCGGTCGCCCCATTGGTATTTGATCGTCGTCGTCGGGGACAGGATGATCGTCGGTTCGTTCAATCTGCGGATGAGTTCCAAGCCAAGGATGGTCTTACCGCTTCCCGGGGCGGCGACGATATTGATTTTCCCGTTCAAAAGGTAACGATCCGCATTATCGAGAATCCTTTGCTGATAATCGCGGAAGGTTCCATGGAAAGATACCTTTTCGAACGTTTTCATCATGCCCAAGATTATACCATTTTGGAATCGGGCTTACGATAGTAAGAGGGGGACATTCCAGAAACACATGCGCAAGGAAATATGGGTGGCTGTATAGGATA
>JBGUWA010000271.1:0-16725 GCA_045220635.1 Candidatus Alloenteromonas sp.
TTGGCGACCCTTTGCTTGCCTTTGACCATCGAGGAACGGTTTTTGCCTTCCTCGGTGACAAGGTAATCGAGTGTGACGCCATAAAAGTCGCAAAGCTGTTTCAAAACCTCGATGTCGGGCATGGTATCGCCATGCTCCCACTTCGAGACCGACTTGTCCGAGTAGTTGAACTTCTCGGCCAGTTCGCTTTGGGTGAGCCCGCGGGCTTTCCGTAGTTCCGCGAGGTTATGTGCGACGATCAATTTGACGGGCATACGCACAACATTGTACCGAAATTCCTTGGAATCGGTATAATTCCTTCCGAGAAAGGAGGTTCTCTCATGTATAGCGACGAGAACAAGTCGTCGGTTCTAGCGAAACTCATCAATGGTTTCGACTACGTACTCATCGACACTTGCTCTTTGATGGATGATGCGTTCCCGGAATGGATGGACGCCCTCCATGGCGCGAAGGCTTATCGGAAAAAAGGCCTCGAAATCCTCGTCCCAAGGCAATGCTACGACGAATTGAAGAAACACGCCCGGCAAAAAGATAACGATTCCAAGCGAATCGACGCGAAACGCGGGTTAAAAATTCTGAGACGTGCCAAATGGTCCAAGCTGTTGACGGTGACCAAAAAGGACAAGAATGAGAATTTCGCAGACAACTGGATCTATGTGAAAGTATCCACCGACCGACTTTTTTCCAAAATTCTGATCATTACGCAAGATAAGTCCCTCGCCTATGACCTTCGTGCGCTGAATCAACTCAAATCCCAAAACGGCAGACCCATCGAGGTGTGCAAAATCGTCACGGGCGGGCGCTTGGTCCCGAATTTCGGCGAGCAGAATCCACACAAAGAGTATCGAGGAAACGGGCCCCTCGTTAAAGATAGTCCGAAACCCAACACCAAAGGCAAGCCGCAGGAGCCCAATCCTGCCGAAGCGGTTTTGCTTGCCGACGCGCGCCTTTCGGCCGTCATCAACAACAGCAACTACCCCGAGGAGAAGAAGCGGGCAGACGCAATCGTCCAAATCAAAGCCATTGAAAAGTTGCCTGAATCCACCAGAAACCGCCTGAATTTGCTGGTGCCCATGCCCCGTTTGCAAGAGTTGGCCAAACCAGCGAAGAAACAGCCTGAGCCCAAGAAAGAGGCGCCCAAACCTGAACCCAAAAAGGAAGCGCCCAAACCTGAACCCAAGAAAGAAGAACCCAAAAAACCCGATGCCGCCGAGCCTTCCAAAGAACGGCTCTGGTACGGAACCGGATCAACCATGGCGGAAGGCTTCAAAGATTGCGGCGCCCATTATGGCATCGTCTTCCACGAACCGAGCGTCCTCTACTTCAAAGACGCGCATGGACCGCTCGATCTTTCAACGAAAGACCTCGAAAACATTGAGGCCCTCGGCATGTCCTTACTTAAGGGCGAAGACAAAATCTCGTTCCTTTATCGGGGCATGACCTTACTCACGCAGAAATGCCCGGGCAAATACAAATGCTGGATCGACGTGAATCTTTTGCCTAAGGCCCTCTTGCCCATCAGCAAGACCGACCGTCCTAAGACGGAAACCAAGGCTTTGCCCGCTCCAGTAGAGGAAACCCCCGTCGAGGAAAAGCCTAAGGCCAAGAAGACCGCGGCAAAGAAAGCGGAAAAACCGGTTAAGGAAGAACCAAAAGTTACGACTGAGGCGACTCCAAAAACCGAGAAACCCGCACCCAAAAAGAAAGCTGCCCCCAAGGCCAAGGCCGAAAAGCCCATAACGGAGGAAGCGCCGAAGAAAGAAGAGAAACCCGCAGCGAAAAAACCTGCAAAATCTTCAAAATCTTCGCAAAAGGCCAGCGAAAAAACCGAGAAACCTGAAGCAAAGGCGGAAGAAAAACCCGCGGAAGCCAAACCTAAGGCAACGCGTAAAAAGAAAGCGGCCGCTCCCAAAGCGGAAGCGGTGGACGAAGAAGCGTTCAAGAAGATCTCTGCCGCCGACCGCCGCCTGCAGGCGGTATTACCAAACCCCAACTATCCTTTAGAAAGCAAAATCGCGGATCTAATGGCCCAACGCGAACGCATCGCCTCTCTCCCCGAAGACAAACTCGCCACCCTCAAATATGGTCCGCGGGAAATCGAGGAGTGGTTGGCTGCCAACAGCGCACAATGACGAGGTGACCCTATGCAATCCATATTGAATTTTTTCCGTAAACACTGGATCAAGCACGTCGTCGCCATTGTCATGGGAGCGCTATTGATCGTCATCTACCAAAGCGTCAACAACTCCTGGGGCGACATCGCCGGATGGTATAACTCCACTTCCATCGCTGGGGCGGTGCTGGTTTTGATCGGCGGTTTGTCCGTGATGAACAATTTCGGCACCTTCAACCTCGCCTCGTTCTACTTCATGAGGCATCGCGTGGACGAAAAGCGTAAGGAAAACTACTACGAATACACCGTGCGCAAAGCCGAAGATCGAAAGAAGGATCGTCTCACGTTTCTGCCCTATGTTCTCATTGGGGCTTTATACCTAATCGCCTCATTAATCCTTATCCTCGTTGCGCGCAGCCGAGGATGAAAGCGGTTTCATTATTTTCAGAAAGGAAGGGCTTCGCTGCCCTTCTTTTCGTTACTAAGGAAATGCGCCTACTAACGCGAGCGCACGCGCGATGTAAATAAAGGTAAAAAGACCCCTAAAAAATCGCGTTTCAGTCGTACTTGACATTTTTCTTTAGGCCAATACTATACTTACACCTCTAACATCGTATTGATTTAGGGGGCATGCAACTGACCCCATATTTTAGGGTCAAGGAGGAACTCTAATGAAAAAGCATGGCTTATTATTCATGCTCTCCTGCTCCTTGCTTGCTTTGACTGCCTGTGGTGGCGGATCTTCCTCTACCAACAGTTCTGGCGCTGGCAGCAGCGGGGGTGCGACCTCCAGCTCGGAACCTTCCACTCCGAAAGCTGAGGGTGTCCAGACTTATCAGTACGCTGACCCTGAAGTCCGCACTGAAATTCTTGGCAAACTCGAGAAGTATGCCGTTGAAAACAAACTCACCGGTCTTACTCTCTACGGCGATGGCGGCTACGTCATGTACAACCCCATCGTTGTCAAAGGAACCAACAACTATATCCCTGGTTATGGCTTTGGTGTCCTTGCCGAAGGTGAATTGAATGGTGATCTCGAAGGCGAAACCAATCCCGCCTGGAAACGTTACTATCACACCTACGAAACCGAAGACCCGAAGAAGATCAACTACATGGACGATAAGGGCGCCGTCGTCGGTGACCTCATTGGCTATGTCAGCGCTGGCTACTTCGACACCGAGATGAATGAGACCAAAGACGGCTACAACTGGGTTGGCGATCTCTCCCCGGTCAACCGTCCGATCCCCATCAGCCCCAACGCCGATGGCTTCACCAACAAGTATCGCGTTCAGGTCAAGGTTGGCTCCGACTTAAAGTACTCCACTTCTTCCACGAAGTATGCGAGTTACAACAACCGCGAAGTCGCTCTCGAAGACTACATCACTCCGTACAAGATCTACTACACCCAGGCCTATGGTATGGCTCGTGGTTCTGAAAACCTCACTGGTTCCAGCTCCTTAGCCGGCACTAAAGCCTACTATGATGGCTCCAAGGCTGGCTTTGACGAAACCCTTTGGGAAGGCGTCGGCATCAAGGCCATCGAGGAAGGCGGCAAATCCTACCTCGAATTCACCTTCAACAGCTCCTGCACTCGCTTCTATGCGATGTACTACCTCACCAGCGCGATGTTCGCTCCCGTACCCGCCGACTTCATCACCGATATCGGTGGTGGCAACTTCGCTCAGGGTGTCAAGAACTGGGGCGTCTTCTCTGAAACCGAAGACATCACCGATCACTGGCTCTGCACTGGCCCGTACATGTTCGAACGCTGGGACGAAAATCAACAGATCGTCTTCAAGAAGAACCCGAACTACGCTGACCGCGGCCGCTACAAGACTCAAGGCGTCCACGTCAACATCCTCACTGCCGCCAAAGAAGACGAAGAAGCTGGTATCAAGGAATTCTTGATCAACAAGCTCCACGCTTCCGGCATCCCCTCCAAACGCTTGGATGAGTTCCGTGATGACCCGCGCACCACGATGACCGGCGACTCCTCCACCTACAAGCTCAACCTCAACACCTGCGACGCCGCCACTTGGGAATCCCTCTTCGGCGTCAACGGCTCCATCAAGCAGACCGCGAGAGAAGACTACTGGCAAGTCGAACCCGCGATGAACAACAAGGACTTCGTCTCCGGCCTCAGCTTCGCTCTTGACCGTCAGACCCTTGCCAACTATCTCGGCCGTACCCCCAGCGGAACCTACTTCGCTAGCGCCTACATGTCCGACCCTGAAGGTGGCGTCTCCTATAACACCACCAAGGCCCACAAGGACGCTGTTGCCTCCGTCATGGAAGGCACCGACGGCTATGGCTACTCCCTCGAGAAAGCCAAAGCTTCCTTCAAGAAAGCTGCCGATAAGCTCATCGCTGACGGCGTCTACGAAGAAGGCGACACCATCGAAATCGAAATCGCTTGGCAGCAAAGCTACCAAGAACAGCGCGAGCATGCGCAAATCGCGAAGATGCTCACCGAAGCCTTCAACACCGACGAGAACCCCTTGAACCTCGAAGTCAAGTTCTGGGTTGGCGCTGTGTGGAGTGACGTCTACTACAACAAGATGATGACCGGTCAGTTCGACATCGGCTTCGGCTCGATCTCGGGCAACACCCTCGACCCGCTCAACTTCCTTGAAGTTCTTAAATCCGACAACTCCTCTACTTTCACCCTCAACTGGGGTCTTGACACCAACGCCAACAACGAAGCCAACCTCATCGAATTCGATGGCAAACTCTGGTCCTTCGACGCTCTCTGGACCGCCGCGGACCAAGGCGCTTACATCGAAGAAGGCGCCAACTCGCCGCTCTTCAAGGCCGACAGCAAACTCGACCTCAAGCGTAACGCCGACGGTAGCCTCAGCGTCACCGGCCGCGTGAAAGAAGTCATCGTTCCTGGTAAGGAAGAAGGCACCTATGACGCGATCGGCGTCTTCGCCGCCATCTGCATCTATGGCTGCTCCGATTCCGGCTACGCCGACTATGACGAGTACTACATCTACGCGGATGAGGGTGAGCCCATCACCTTCGAGGATATCTCGGAAGATGGCTTCAACCTGAAGTTCACCGCGACCTTCCCTGCGGACGTCGTCGCTGCCTTCGAAGGCTGCACCTATGTCCTCGGCTTCGACTTCTACAAAGCCACCAGCCTCCTTGGTTCTACCCTCAAGGCTGGCTATGACTCCTCCGTCGAAGTTGGCCCGGGTGGCATCCCCAGCATCCCGAACGCCTAATTGGCGAAATCAATAAGTCGCTATTATAATGTGAAGGATTAGCGTCGTATGGCGCTAATCCTTTCGCACTTAGGGGGTTTATCTCCCGGAAAGGAACAATAATGGGCAAATACATATTGAAAAGGCTCGCTTTGGCCGTTGTAACCCTCTTTATCATCTTGTCCTTAACGTTCATCATGATTAAGCTATTGCCCTTCTATGCCCCGCCAGGGACAGTGGAACAGCAATACTCTTACTTTGCCGATCAAATCCATTTGGGATATGTCGTCAAGTTCACTTCGGAACGCAGCGATTACGGCAAACTTCTTTGGACGTACAAAGTGCCCAACTCCAAGACCGTCGAGTATTATTACCAGACGCCTATTATGGAACAGTACTTCCTGTGGCTGAGGAACATCTTCACCGAATGGAACTGGGGCCTTTCCCGCACCGTCAAACCCAACGTCAGCGCGATGAAGATCATCATCGACCGTTTGCCGGTCTCCATGTCCTTGAACGTCCTTTCCGTCCTCATTTCGGTGCCTCTTGGCATTGTCCTTGGCATCGTTGCCGCTTTGAACAAAAACAAACCCGTCGACCACGTCATCTCCACGTTGGTCATGGTGTTCATCTCCATCCCGAGCTTCATTCTCATTACCTTCTCCGTTTGGGTTTTGGGTTATCAGTTGCGGTGGTTGCCAACTTCATGGGCGAACCCCACCGACCCGACTGAAGCTAAGGTTCTCTCCTACATCATCCCGGTATTCGCGTTGTCCTTCGGTTCTATCTGCGGCTATTGCCGTTTCGTCCGTGCCGAGCTTTGCGAAGTCATGGAATCCGAATACCTTCTCCTCGCCCGCACCAAAGGCTTGACCAAACGCCAAGCCATCATCCGCCACGCGCTTCGCAACGCGATGGTGCCTATTGTTCCGGCAATCTTGGCCGAATTCATCGGAATCTTGGGCGGCTCAACGATTCTTGAGCGCCTTTATGGCATTCCAGGTATCGGCGGATTGTTCTACGACGCTTTGCAGAAAGAGGACTGGAACGTCTTGTTCGTGGACATGACGTTTTTCACCTCGATCTCCCTTGTCGCCGGGGTCTTCCTCGACCTCTCATATGGATTAATCGATCCGCGTATTCGCATGGGGGCTAAGAAATAATGGAAAACAACAAGAACAACTTGAACGTGCCCGAAATCGAAGAATCCGATTTCACCGAGTTCGATTTCGAATATGTGCACGCGGATTCCCACGAGAAAATCCACGACGAAGAACTCAAAACCAAACCCACGACCTTTGCCAAGGACGCCCTTCGCCGCTTTGCCAAGAACAAAGCTTCCGTCGTCGGCGCCGTCATCATTGGCATCTTGCTCGTCGCCTCCTTCCTTTCCTACGCCTCTCCTTATGACATCCAGACTCCTGCGGCGGACATCTCGCGCTTGTTCCCGAAGATCCGCGCCGCCAGCGATGGCAATTGGGATGGCACCGAATGGCGTGAGAATGCCATTCTCGACGAATCGACTGGGGCGCCTTACCACATCGAAAGTAAAAACATCGTTCCGGGAACGCTCAAAATCTCGGAAGACGTGACCTATTACGACGTTGAGCCGAACAGCTACGCCCGCGGCGGATATTATCGTATCGTCGCTAGCGATGTCCTCGGTTCGGGTCCGGAAACCTATTACCTCACCAACTACTCGACCAAGCGTATCAACTTCAACGTTACGCAAGCCGACGATTTGAAGATCACCATCAACTATGGTGGCGTCGACAACATCGCCGATTACAAGTTGGCCCCCTTCAGCGTCTACCTCTATGGCAAAGACGACTCCGATTACGACTTGGCCAACACCATCTCCATCCCCTTGGTTCAGAACCAAATCTCCACCACGGGCGAAGACGTGAAACTTGAGATCGCCGACATCAAGCAAAAGATGGCCGACGCATCCATCAATACCATGTATTTCGCGCAAATCCGCCTTGTTTTCCCGACATACGCGGAAACCAACGGCTACATTTTGATCAAGGATATCACTGCGACCTGCTCCGATACGTCCTCGGAAAAATTGAAGCAGCGCCTCAACGAAATCTCCTTCGACGACGCCAACTGGGTCGCCATGAACACCACCCCGGAAAATAACCCGGAGCAATATTGGCAATCCACCGGCAAACGCCTCATCTACCACGCTTATGCCCATAAGTGCAGCTACCTCTTCGACCAATACGAAGCGGTGCTTGGCGTTCGTAGCGACAAAGTCATCGGCGGCTCGATCCTCAACAAATACATCAACAACGGTTGGTGCACGATGAGCGATCCCAACGATCCTTCGACCTTTGTCCTTACCCATCCGGAAACCGATGAGTGCCCGTTAAGGGAAATCACCGGCATCCACTACGACCAAGAGCTGCAGACCTATCAATACGAAGGCAAAGTCATCTATTACCGTTACCTCGGCTACAACTCGATGCCGTACTTCATCTTGGGCACCGATGGCTCTGGGCGTGACATGCTTACCTTGGCGTTATCGTGCTTGAAGAACTCGTTGCTCCTCGCCGTCATCACCTCGGCGATCTGCCTTGGCATCGGCTTGGTCTGGGGCTCCGTTTCCGGCTACTTCGGCGGCAATGTCGACTTAACCATGGAACGTATCACCGACATTCTTAGCGGTGTCCCCTGGATCGTCATGATGACCCTCGTCATGTTGCTACTGGGCCGAACCTACCTCACCTTTGGCATCGCGGTCTGCTTGACGGGGTGGATCGGTACTTCGTCACGTACCCGTACGCAGTTCTACCGTTTCAAAGGGCGCGAGTACGTTCTTGCCTCACGCACGTTAGGCGCATCCGACGGACGACTCATCTTCCGCCACATCTTGCCTAACGGCTTAGGTACCATCGTCACGGGCTCGGTCTTGATGATCCCTTCGACCATCTTCTCCGAGGCAACCCTCTCTTACTTGGGCTTAGGCTTGCAAGGCACCGCCAGCTTCGGCGTCTTGCTCTCCGAAAACCAAGCGGAGCTCAACTCCCGTCCGATGCTTATCATCTTCCCCTCGATCATCATTTCGTTATTGATGATCTCCTTCAACTTGTTCGGCAACGGTCTCCGCGATGCCTTGAACCCCACCCTTAAAGGAGGTGAGCAATAATGGCAAGCACTAAGGAAAAAATCATCGAAGTCCAGAACTTGACCATTTCGTTCAAGACGGACCATGGCTTGGTTCACGCCGTTCGCGATGTCTCCTTCGACCTTTACAAAGGCGAAACGCTTTGCATCGTCGGCGAATCCGGCTCTGGCAAATCGGTTACGTCCAAGGCCATCATGGGCATCTTGGCGGCCAACGCCATCATCGAATCCGGTTCGATTCTCTATCGCGGCGAGGACATGCTCCAAGTCGCCGAGGAACAATTCCACAAGATCCGTGGCCACAAAATCGGCATGATCTTCCAGGACCCCCTTTCCTCGCTCAACCCCATCGTCCGCATCGGCAAGCAAATCACCGAGGCGACCCTCATCAACAACAACAAGCTCAAGCTCATGTACGAAGACCTCATTTCGGATGAGCTTATCGCCTACAAAAACTCCATCGCCCGTCGCGACATCGCCATTCGCCATATCGAGAACGAGCTTGACGCCTATATCGCCGAGCAAAAGGCGATCCGCGGCCGTCACCCGACTTCCGAGGAACGCGCCACATACAAGGCCAACGTCGCTGCGAAGAAAGCCGAGGCTAAGGAGAAGATCAAAGAGGCCGAGGACAAATACGCCGCGACCGCGCCTGCTCTAAAGGAAAAGCTCAACGCGCGCAAAGCCGAAGCCAAGGTCGAAGTTTCCAACTACAAGAAATCCGTCAAAGAGGACTACGACATCAAAGTCGCCCACGAGAAGGAGACCTATCAGGAAGCTTTGTCGACTGCCTCCGACCCAGCCAAAGTCAAAGCGGAACATAAAGCCAACCTTGCCGCCTTGAAGAAGGAGAAGACCGACTCCCTCAAGATCACCAAGGCCGAAGCCAAACGCCGCGCTTTGGAAATCATGCGCGAAGTCGGTATTCCCCAACCCGAACGCCGCTTCAAGCAGTATCCGTTCGAGTTCTCTGGCGGTATGCGTCAACGTATCGTCATTGCCATCGCATTGACCGAGACTCCCGAAATCTTGATCTGCGACGAGCCGACCACGGCCCTTGACGTCACCATCCAAGGCCAGATTCTCGAACTCATCAAGAAGATTCAGAAGGAACGCAACCTCTCTTGCATCTTCATTACTCACGACCTCGGCGTCGTGGCCAATATGGCCGACCGCGTCGCGGTTATGTACGCCGGCAAAATCGTCGAATACGGCACCGCAGAAGAAGTCTTCTTCGATCCGCGCCATCCGTACACCTGGGCGCTGCTTTCCTCCATCCCCGACGTGGATTCCAAGGAACGCCTCGACGCCATCCCAGGCACCCCGCCGAACATGATTTACCCGCCCAAGGGCGACGCGTTCGCGCCCCGTTCCCGTTATGCGATGAACATCGACCTCGAACGTCAACCGCCGCTATTCAAGGTTTCCGAAACCCACTACGCGGCGACTTGGTTGCTCCATCCTCGCGCCCCCAAAGCCGAGATGCCGTCCATCGTTTCCGAACGTATCCGCAACAACCTTGAAAGCTCGCCTCACGGCGCGGAAGTCAAGGCCAAGATTTTCGGCGAAAAGGCCCCACATGCCAAAAAGCCGCAAACTAAGGAAGAATCCGCGGAACCCGCCATCAAGGAAAAGAAGGTCGAGGACGTGAAGGAAACCAAGCCTTCCACCCGCAAAGCGACCGCCGCTCCGAAGAATGACGCCGCGGCGAAAAAGACCAAGAAAGGAGGGAACTAATCATGGCGAATCGTAAACCCGACTCACGCGAAGACGAAATGATCGCCCTTTCCGAAGGCGCTTCGTTTGACGATGACCACGAAGAACTTACTCCCGATATCGACGAGGATCCCAGTGCGGCTACCAAGTCCGCCCGCCAACTCGATGCCGAGCATTCCCTTCAATACCACATCCCCAAGAAGTTAAAACGCCGTTATGAGCTCATCGACTCCGATGTTTTGCTCTCCGTCCGTTACCTCAAACAGTTCTTCTTCTTCGGCTCGAAGATCAACAACCAAAAGCTCAAAGCCGTCGGCAACGTCTCCTTCGACGTCCACAAAGGCGAATGCTTCGGTATCGTCGGCGAATCCGGCTGTGGCAAAACCACGACGGGTCGCACCATCATCAAGCTTTATGACGCCACCTCCGGTTCCGTCTATTATCGCGGCTATCGTATCGGCGCTGGCCCGCGTTGGAACAAGAAGGAAATCAAGTGGTGCCGCATCAAAGGCAAGAAGAAGATCAAAGAGATCAACGACAAGGCCAACGAGGAAATCGCGGCGCTTCCGCCCCTTCCCGAAGGCACCGAAAACCTGACGCTCAAGATCAACGAGACCTATGACCAAAAGAAGGCCGCGTTAGAAGAAGAGCTCAAACAAAAACTGGATGCCGCTCCGGAAATCTCCGCCGAAGAACTCGCTGGCGTCAAAGCCGCTTATAACGAAGCGCTTCAAGACATTGACGCGGATATCTCCGCAAAAAGCGAATTAATTTCCGAAAAACTCACGCACTCGAAAGAAGACAAAGAGGAAAAACTCGCCGCTGCCAAGGCCAAATGCGACGCCGATATCGCCGCCGTTGCCTCGGACGACCCCGAGTACAAAGCCAAAGTTGCCGCGATTCGCGAAGACTACAAGGCGACCTGCGGCGAAGCCAACACCGAATTCCAAACCATTCGTGGCAGCGCCCGCTATCTTGACGCCGCCCTCAAGGCCGAACAAGCCGAACGCAAAGAAGCGGCGGAGCAAGAATACGAAAAAGCCAAAAAGGCTTTGGATCAGAAGCTTGCCATCCAAGCCGAATACGATCAAAAGCTCGCCGACCTCGAGGCCGCGCGCATCCAAGAGCTTTGCGATGCCGATCCGGCTTTCAAGATCCGTCACGCCGCCGATGTCGAGATCGAAGAGATCAAGAATCACATCAGCGAAACCGTCGCGATTCAGCGCAAGAAGATCCGCCAAATCAAATACGATAACAGCCATACCCCGAAGAAACTTCTCAACGAAATCCAGATGATCTTTCAAGATCCCGTCGACTCCCTCGACCCCAGGATGACCGTTGAGGACATCATTCAGGAAGGCCTTCGCATCCAAGGCCACCATAACCGCGCCGAGAACCACAAGAAAGTGGTGGAGATGCTCGAGAAAGTCGGTCTTGTCTCCGAACACGCCTCCCGTTATCCCCACGAATTCTCCGGTGGTCAGCGTCAACGTATCGGTATCGCCCGCGCGTTGGTCATGAACCCCAAACTCCTGATCTGCGACGAGCCGATCTCCGCTCTCGACGTCTCCATCCGCGCCCAAATCATCAACTTGTTGAATGACTTAAAGGACGAGATGGGTCTTACCATCATCTTCATCGCCCACGACCTTTCCGTCGTTAAGTACTTCTGCAACCGCATCGCGGTCATGTACTTCGGCAAATTGGTCGAGCTCGCGACCTCGGATGAGTTATTCCGCCATCCGCTTCACCCGTATACGATTTCTTTGCTTTCCGCCATTCCGAAGCCCAACCCGTTGACGGAAAGGGACCGTGTCCGCATCCTCTATAACCCTGCCACGGCGCACGACTATTCCGTCGATAAGCCGGAGCTTCGCGAAGTTTGCCCGGGTCACGTCGTCTATTGCAACCAAGCCGAATTCGAGCAGTATCAGCAAAAGATCAAAGAGATCGACGCCAACAACTGAACGAAAGGACAAAAACGATGAAAGCACCCTTCAGAAAATTATTGATCCTATCCGCTACCGTCGTGCTCGCTTCCTGTGGAGGCGGAACCTCGTCGGCGCTTACGAGCTCCTCTGGCGACGCCAGCCCCGCCGCCTCGGATAGTAGCTCTGCTCCTGCCGCGTCTTCCGATTCCTCGGCGACGCCGGTCAGCGATGTCTATAACATCTACAAAGCCGCCACGGACTTGGCCAACGCCTTGAACAAAGAAGGCTTGACCGTCAAGGCCTCCGATTTGCTCGATGCCCTTGCGAAGACCGGCGAGGACTTCGAAGTCGAGGCTGGCTCCAGCAAGAAGCTTTCCGAAGCCGCCGGAGCCGACCTTCTATATTTCGCGTTAAAGGACAACTTCCCCGCCCGCATCGGCGCCCGTAGCTTCCAAGGCTATTACTTCAACCCTGCCGATGTCTCGCTTCGTAGTTTGAAGGACACCTCCGCCAACAGCATCACCGCCAAGGCGTTGGAGTTCCTTTCCAACACCGGCATCTTCACCGTTCCCGCGACCACCTCGCTTTCTGGTGGCAAGGCCCTAGCCGAAAAGAACTTCAAGAAGTACCTTGATCGCATCCATGCCTATTGCGGAAACTCTCTCGTCGACGACTTCTTCACCACCGTCAACCACGACTATCTCTATGACGATAACCCGTATGAGGATCGCCCCAACGATGGTCGCGCGACCTGGGAAGAAGAATATGATGAAGAGAACCTCGTCAATACCTACGATTCTCGCTTGATCCCCGAGGAAGACATCGTCAGTTGGTCGCTTTCCCTTGGGGCTAACGATGCGTCCATCAACGCCTTCATCGAAACTTATTGCGACTTCGATGCGCGTGCGACGGGCAAAGCCGCCGGCGTGGTCGAGGCCATCAACAAATACCTCGCCGCAACCACGGCCGAGGAATTCATCGAAGTCTGCCGCGAAATGGCTTTGCAGACCGGCTATTGCATCCTCTGGGATGATGCCTCCACGACGAAGTATTCGCTTGGCGACATGCGCTTACTCACCCTTTCCTGCTATAGCTACAGCAGCACTAGCAGCGAGGCCACCAGCGGCCGCACGACCTCCATCAATCGCTTCAAGCCCATCTTCCAAGACGTCCTTGGCAATAGCGATGACGCGGCGACCAAACTCGCGACCGACTACTCCGATTACAAGATCGAGCACGCCAAACATCGCGAAAAAGACACCAACTCTGACAAAGCGCTCTTGTTGACCAGCGATCCCAAACAGGTCGAAGACAAACCGAACCTCTACATGTGCCCGACCTTCTCCACGGGCGAAACCTTGGATGAATTCTTCGTTTCCTTGGGATACAAAACGGAATGCGTTCTCTATCAGTCCAGCGCCGACATCTTCTCCGTCGTGGATTTGATCAACGACAACACCTTGGATTTGATCAAAGGCATGGCCGTTTGGCAAATGCTCCAGCATTACACCATCTGCTTGCCAGACACCGAAGCCGTCAACGGATGGGCCTTCAAGCCTGGTTATGGCATCAACCGCGAAACCTTGTGGGATAACCTCTCTGCCTTCTATTCCTATGGCATGCCCTATCTCAACAGGTCCGTCTCCAATGCCTGGGTCAACAATCCCGAATTCCTAGCGGACCATCGTGCGGTCGTCTCTGTCGTCGATGACGTCAAGAACGCGATGCTTAACCGCATCAATGCCGCGGATTGGCTCAGCAAAGACGCCAAAGACAAGGCCAAACTTAAGATCGACAACCTCTCTTACTCGGTCGGCGGAAAACTCAGCAACGGCAACACCCTTTCGTTTGAGACCCCGACTTACACCAAAGAGTCGCTCTATAAGAACATCGGCGCTCATGAAAAGATCGAGTTAGAAACCAACGCCACGATCGCCGGCGCTTCCGGTGAAATGGGCTTTGAGCAATATGTCGGCTCGATGAACCCCCTTGAGGCTAACGCCTTCTATGCCCCGAGCTATAACGGCATCAACATCACTCTTGGCTTCATGGCTTGCTATGATGATGCCTTTGAGATGACCAGACAGGAGCTTCTTGAAAACTACGGCTGGGTCGTCGCTCACGAAATCAGCCACGGCTTCGATTCCAGCGGCATCTACTTCGACGAGAAGGGCGAAAAACACGCCGAGGGTTGGTTCCTTGAAGCCGACCAAGTCGCCTATTCCGCCCGCTGCAAAGGCGTATCCGATTACTATAACGGCTACGAAGTCATGCCGAACAAGGCCACGGAGGGCGCAACCGTCTTGACGGAAGCCATCGCCGATATCAACGGCCTCCATCTTTGCATGGAAGTCGCCAAAGACATCGACGACTTTGACTATCAGAGCTTCTTCATCGCCAACGCCGAGCACTTCGCTTCCTATGCTTCGGCTTACACCTATTCCAGCGCTCTTGCTTCCGATGAACACCCCTTCGGTCGCGCGAGGATCAACCTGGCGGTGATGGCGGTGGACGAATTCCATACGGCCTTCGGCACCAAGGAAGGCGACAACATGTACGTCGCTCCCGCCGATCGCATTGCCATTTGGTAATCGATAAAACGGAACATCAAAAAAGGTCACGTTTTGAATGCGTGGCCTTTTCTTTTTGTAATGCAAACAAATAAATTAAGGCGTTTTTGCAAGGTTCTCAAAAAGAACCATTAACGTAGCAAATTCGCGATTTTCTTTGCAAAACCTTCGTAGAATTTAATTTCTTCCGCAGAAAAGGAATGAACGTCGGGTAAGTCGATATCAAGCACGCCGATAGGGATGCCGTCCTTGATGATGGGCACGCAGATTTCGCTCTTTGCCGCGGCATCGCAGCAGATGTAGTTCTCGATTTTGGACACGTCTTCGATGGCGACGGGCTCTTGCTTGGCGTGGCAAGTACCGACAACCCCTTTGCCAAAGGCGATGATCTCGCAAGCGGGCGTGCCTTGGAAGGGGCCAAGGATGAGCTGGCCTTTATGAATGAGATATAGACCAACCCAAGACTTCTCGCCAAGGCTGACGTGGAGCAAAGAGAGGGCGTTGCAAAGCCTTCCTAAGTCGATGCTTGGGTCACCGCTAGAAGGCGAAACGCCAAGCAAAATACTTTCTAAGTCGTCGATATTGGCCGTTTTTCCCATAAATTTCTCCAAATTTCGTGAATATTTTACCGAAACGCCAGTTTTCGGAGAATAGGTATATGGAGGTAAGAAAACCAAAACGACACAAAGTGTTTGTCATGTAAGGAACCCTCTTATATAATAAAACGCCCTCTGGAAGGCAAGGGGGCGTACATACTCTTATGGCCACATGGTTACCCAACCAAGGTGGTCCAAAGACCGAAACTAGGAGGTGCAGAATCATGGGAAAATACGAAATCATGTACATCCTTATCCCGACTCTCGAAGAAGAGGCGAGAAAGGCTGAGATCGAAAAGCTCCATGGCATCCTCGCCGCGCAGAAGTGCACGGTCAAGGACGTCAAAGAATGGGGTCTCCGTGACTTCGCCTATCCGATGAAGAAGCTCAACAAAGGCTACTATGTCATCATCAAGGTGACTGGCGATGCCGAAGGCTTGGGCGAATTCAGCCGTTTAGCGAAGCTTGATAACAACGTTGTCCGTTTCCTTATCACTGTCGACAAAGACTAATTTAGGAGGATAACCCAAGATGCTTAATGTCATCACCCTCGTTGGTCGCCTCACCCGCGACCCCGAACTCCGTCGGACCAATTCCGGCACCAGCGTTGGCGCCTTCACCATCGCGTGCGATGACGGAAGAAAAGCTCCCAACGGAGAAAAACAAACCTTATTCATGGACTGCACGGTCTTCGGACCTCAAGCGGACACCTTGATGAAGTTCTGGCGCAAAGGAAACATGATCGGCGTTTATGGCCGTCTCGTCTCCCGCAAGTACGTCAACGCCCAAGGCTCCAACATCACCGCTTATTCCATCAACTGCGATCGCATCGAGTTCGTGGAATCCGCGGCCAAGCAAAACGGCGCTCCGTCCGAAATGCCCATGGATCCAGGTTTCTCTCAGGTGAATCCCGTCAGCGAAAAGCAAAACGTCGAATCCCTCGATGTCACTGACGACGATCTCCCGTTCTAAGAAAGGAAACAGCAATCATGGCTTTCAAGAAGATGCATTCCCGTCGCAAAGTTTGCTACTTCACGAAGAACCACATCAAATACATCGACTACAAAGATGTGGAGCTCCTTCAGAGGTTCATCTCTCCCGACGGAAAGATCACCCCGCGTTCGCAAACCGGCACCAGCGCCAAGTATCAGCGCCAACTCGCCGTTGCGATCAAAAACGCCCGTTTTATGGGCCTTCTCCCCGAAGTTAAGTAAGGGAACGCGCTTGTAGCAGGACAGTCGCGATTTGCCTCGTTTGGCTAAAAATGACTTTCCTCGCAAGGCAGTTAGTCGAAGCATATGGTAAGGCCCTGAATTGAGGCTAAATCAATGTAAATTAAGTCGTCCATAGAGGGCGGCTTTTTTGTTATAATAACTACATCCCATTAACACATAGGCAAATTTATATTGACCGATGACTGGCAAGAGGAATCCGCGCGGATTCCGTCAATCATCGGTACAATTT
>JBGUWA010000272.1:0-3844 GCA_045220635.1 Candidatus Alloenteromonas sp.
GGCCCACCGCAAACGACCAGATCGAAACGAATGCCGAATAAAGAACGATAAGGACAATCAAGAACGCATGGTATTTGGGATATTCAAGCCTGCGCAAGAAACGGAATCCCGCGAACAAGGCGCCCGAAAGAAGCAACGGGATCACGAAATATAATGCCCGAGGCAGGTTTGGATAGGAATAAGGCAAGAAATAAGTGCCCAAGCAAATCACCAACGCGACATAGCCAAGGAACTTAAGCCACATCGAACGACGTTCGCCCGTGATCTCGGTTGGTTCCCTCCGTGGGGCACGTTCTCGACGCGGACGGGATTCGCGACGAGGAGAACTGGATTCGCGTAGGCTTGCCCCACCCGCGACATCGCGGTCAAAGTCGCGATTAAAACGCGTGACCATCGTTTCGGGGACGTTATCTTCCGCGCCCAAGAAGTCCGCGAGGAGGCGGCGGGAATCCGAATTGACGACTTTGGTGGAGGTGATGCCGCGCTTAGCCATGGACGCCTCCGATCTCCGCCTCGACTTCGGCGATGATGTCTTTCGCTTCCTCATGGGCAAGCGATTTGATGGAACCCGAAAGCGTTTCGGACCATTTTTCCTTGATCTTGGTCGCGGCAAGGTTCTTGGCATCGCGCGTATCGGTGCGGCGCCCCGCATCGACATGAATCAAATAGCCAAGCACCTCGGAAGCGCAACGAGAGATGTTCTCGATGATGGTTTTGCAATAATCGGGGTTTTGTTTCTTCACTTTGCGCGATAAATGGATTTCGTTGATGCGGTCGATGTAATAGCACATCCGAATCAAAGGCTCTTTGGGGTCAAAGCGATAACGGATCTCCTTGATCTTTTCCTTAACCTGCCGACGAATATCGCGGTCATGGATTTCCTCGACCGTGTCGAAAACCGCTTCGCGAAGCCCTTCGCGTTGTTTGACCCAAGGGGCATCCTTCTTCTCGGCTTTCCGTAGCTCGCCCTGGTAAACGTTATCGATGCTTTGGTATTCGCGGGAAAGCGAAGCCAGAATCGCCGACCATTCCTTCGTGCGCTTCATCATTTCTTTCCCTCCTCGGCGTAACGGGAAACGAAATCAAAGATTTCAAGCTCGTCCATCGAGTAATCTAACCCCATGACATAGACATCCAAATCCCCCGCATGGGCGACGCCGCCATGGAAGGACAAGACTCGTACCAAAGGTTCGATGTCGGCAGGAAGTTTGTCTTCAAAGAATAGGAAGAGGAAGCCACAACGGGCATAATCGCTTAAGCAAGCCTTCAAGCGTTTCAAAGAGATTGCGTTGAAATCCTTCAAGCAACGATGGAGCACGATCAAACGGTAGAACGCTTTGCCCTTTTTGGCTTGGACGAATTCCGCATAAGAGGAAAAGCCTTCTTGCGACATCTTCGCGGAAACCTCATTGCCGACTTTTTCAAGTTCGCGGAACAAAGCGGAGTATTCCTGGGTGGTATCGTAAGGCTTTTCGACTAGGGAAAGACCAAAATTGGTCAAGGAATGATGCAAGGCGGTCAAACGGGTAAGCGAGGATAATTCGCTCGAGCACAAGGCAACCTTAAGTTTCCCTTTGGGGAAGGATTCCAAAACATGAAGCGTCGTGGCGATGTCGACGCCTTCCAAAACGCGTTCGCTTTCCATGTTTTTGCTTGGCGAAAGAAGCGCAACGGCGAAGTTCGGCGTCAATGGCACCTCAAAGGGAACGTCAAAACGAGGTTCGGAGGAGAAATCGCTTAAGGGTCCTTCGTTGGAAAAAGTGCAGTTTCCGATTTGAAGGGAAGAAGGCAACTTGCGATGTTTCTCCGGGTTGCGTAGCGCATCGAAGGATAACGTCAGTTCGGACTTAATCGCCTTATATCGGGAGACGAGTTCATTGCGTCGTTGCTGCAAAACCGGCTCATATTCCGCGCGGATTTGCGCGATTTTCTGACGGGTGTCCTCTTCGTCTTTGTCGCGTTGTTGTTTTAGCTCAGGAAGGGCGATTTCCTTAATTTCGTTGAGGTTTTGCAGGGATTCCCGTAAGCGAACCTTCAATCCTTCCATATCCGTGGGGGCAAAACCGCCACGGGCGATGGAGGAGGTGATTTCGTAACGGTCATATAGCTCGCGGAAGCGTTCCTTGGCCTCGGCTTCCATTATGGCGCAGACGTTGGCCTCGATGTCTTTTTTGGCTTGCTTCACCGCTTCCTGCGCATGGGGGATCATACCTTCGAGACGCGTAATTTCCGCGCTTTCGTCCGCGTATAGAGCCGCTTGTTCCGAGGAAAGCGTACCTACCCGAGATTCCATGAGATCGTGGACGGAGGAAAACCAACGCGGATAATCGCGAATCTCTTCCGCCAACGTCATCGGCATCTCATTTTCCATGAAGGTCCTTTCCGGATCGAAGTGCTTTATTCGCTACCAAAGGTAGCATTTTCGTGGGTGTTTGTAAAACAATCTTCCTTCTTTGGTCTATTCCAAAGAAACCAAATAGACGTTCATCAAGACTTCGTCGTTTTTGAGTTTGCGGAAAACCCATTCGGTCTTTTGCAGGACGCCACCGCACTTTTCGATGACGCGATTAGAACCGATATTGTCCACCATCGCCGCGATTTTGGCCTGACGATAGCCAAGATAGCGAAGGTATTCTAACAATGCTTTGCATGCCTCGGTCATGTAGCCGTTGCCCCAATAAGACTTATTCAACACGTAGCCAATCTCAGGGATTCCCTCCGGATATCCGACGATATCGATGCCACCGATGAGCTTATTCTCCGTTTTGAGTACGATTGCGAAGTTGAGTCGCTTGGGATCTTCATATTCGGAAATCCATCGTTGGAGGACGAACCGCGTCGCCGCGATGGCGCTATGGGGATTCCACGTCAGAAACTTTGTCACGACCGCATCGTTAGCCCAACCAAAGAAAAGATCTTTGTCGTCTTCCATCTCCCAGGGTCTTAAATAGAGACGTTCAGTTTCCAATGCTGCTTTCATTTTCGTTTCCTTATTTTATAAGGATAGTCGCCTTCATTGCGAAATGAAAACGCCAATCCGAATCTCATGTCTTCATCCTCCTGCGAACGGACTTTACAAATAACCTTAGGTTATTCAACCCTTCGCTTCGGATGTTGCCCAAGGGAAAAAAGGTTGAAGGCAGGCATAACGAAAGGTAGTGTACTTGCATCAATCAAGGAGCGAAAACATGAAATCCAAATTTGCTTTACTTCTCGCCACGGCGGCGCTTCTCGCCTCCTGCGGCGGTAACTCGTCCCCTGCCGCTACCAGCCACCCCACCGGCCTTTCCACCCCCGAAGCCTCCTCGGCTCCGCAGAGCGACTACTATCTGAGCTGGATCGCCAATGGCAAGCTCGTCGTCGACCTCATCACGACCGCGGAAGCCCGTTTCAGCTATGGCAATGCCGCCCTTCCCAGCAACTCCAACACCGTCGACCTCAATGACAGTTCCTCCTTTGCCTGCACCACCCAGATGGAGGGTATGAACTTCAACTTCGTCTTCGTCGAAGAAACCGAAACCGAACATTACGTCGGCGTGTTCCAAGCGATCGAAGGCAACCAGCTCAGCGAATTCTGCCAACTCCATAAGGACGATTTCAAGGGCAAAACCCGTGGTTATATCGCCATCAGCGGCGGCGACACGGTCCAATGGGATCAAGGCAAAAACGCAAACCTGGACGCCAAAATCCGTTCCTACATCCAAGCCGCCAAATAAGACATAAAGATGAAAACCGCCCTCGATGGCGGTTTTCTTATGCTTATGTTCAGGCGCTTATTTGCTTTCAGGCAAAGGCGAATAATACATGCAATCGTACTGAGCTTCCAAAGGCGTGCTCGTCTTCA
>JBGUWA010000273.1:0-3459 GCA_045220635.1 Candidatus Alloenteromonas sp.
TGCCCACCCTCCGCGTCCTTCGCGGCGACATCCTCTCGGGCGAAAAGAAAATCGTCGACCAAGAGGAGTTCGCGAACATCTTGCTCCGTCGTTACGCCTCGATGGGCCACTTGCTTTGCTATGACTTGAATAGCGCAGGCATCGCCCTTGCCTGCAAAGATGGCAACGTTCCTTATTTACCGTTAAAAGCCATTACCTATGTTCCCTTAGAAGGGCAAGAAGGGGTGCTTCGCGAACGGCGCATCTCCCTGACCGCGAATGAAGAAGTCGCGCGACTTCTCTTCGCCATCCTTAAGGAACGGAAAGGAGGCCGTCGATGAAAAACCATGGTCATGATGCCGCCCCGACGCGGTTAATCGTCTTCCTCGTTCTGGCGGGAGTTTTGACTCTTGCCGGGGCGGCGATGGTCGCTTTGCCCTTGTTCTTACCTTCGGTCATGCCTCCATTGGAGCAAATGATCTACGCCTCCTTCGCCCCCTTTGGCGTGGCGATCCTCCTCTATGTCGGCGCGATCATCAACTTCGGTTTGATGCGGAAGCGTCAACGCCTCGCCCGCGAGGAATTCCTTGAGGATCTAGGCAAGGCTACCCGTGGCGAGAAAGCCTTCCTCAACGAAGACTCCGACCTCTATGGCGGAGCCGCCCGCGCCTTCAACGAATCCAAGTTGATCCACCGTTACGAAAAGAAACCCTTCGGCGTCTACGAGAAAGAAGAGTTCGATGAGATCATCGTCGACGTCTTAGGCAACGAAGTGGTGGTCAAAGCCGGCGTCGCCTTGTTCCTCTTCGACGTCGACGCGGAAGTCGCCCAAGGCCCAAGACAAGCCTTGCTTGATATGCTGAAGGCCCACTTTGGCGAGATGGTCTATTTCGGCCGCCTGGAAAATGGCTGGGCCGTCTTCTCGCCGGTGCTCTCTTCCCGCGAGGAATTCTTTGGCAAGACCCGCCGCACCGTCCAGCTTTATAGCTACACGGATGGCGACCTCCATATCGGCGTGAAAGCCGGCGTGGCCTTCTACCCCGACTTGGCGCCCAAGCATCTCACCACCGAAGGACTAAAGTCGACCTTGTCCGCGGATCTATTAAGTACCATCACCGTCGACTCCGAAGTCATCCATCGCGGCTATAAGTCGAGTGACCTTGACGCTTATATGCTTGGCCTTATCCGCTTCCGCGAGGCTCTTTCCAAAGCCAAGACCGAAGAAGAAGCCAAGAAAGCCTACGATAACTTCGCCCTTTCTTCCCTCCAATATCTTGGCGCGGACGCCGCCGGTACCATGTTATTCGAGGAAACGACCTCTTCCTACGAGCTTCTTGGCGAAGCCCTTGGCCAAGAAAGCAAAGGCGGCTTCTCGTTGTTGCTCCGTAATGACCGCGTCGATGGCAAGCTTCTTGACCCCTTCTACGATTGGTCCTTACGCGAAAAAGGCGTCGTCGAATGCGGCGACCGCGTCTATTTGCCCGTCGAGCTTTCCCGTAACCTTGATGCGATCGGCGCGATGGCGTTAGGCTGCCTCTATGTCGCGGAAGCGTCGAAGAAAGTCGGCTTCGCCTACGTTTGCAGCAAGAACAAAAACCGCTTCGAGAATTGCCCCGAATTAACCTCCTATCTCTATGCCCTAGAAGACTATTGCTTGTTCGTCCATCGCGCCAGGCAACGCAAGGAAACTTCCTCTCACGAAGACGTCATCCTCTCGACCTTCGAGCATTATGTCTACGCCGTCGCCAAGGATAGCTTCACCTTGTCCTATGTCTCGGCTAACCTCACCGACGTCTTGCCTGAAGCTAAAGTCGGCGCGAAATGCCATAAGGCCCTATATGGCCGCGACAAACCTTGCCGTAATTGCCCCATCTTTCACGATAACGTCGAGACGATGGTCCCGCGCATCTCCTCTGGCGTCTTCGCCTACCGCGCGATTCCCGGCGAAAAGGAAACCGTCCTCATCATGTCGCCGCATCAAAGCGACTTCACCTCTTCCCGCATCGATCCGTTGACCGGCTTGCTCTCCGATGGCTCCTTGCACGAAGACCTGCAAAACGAAATCCTCCTCAAGGAATCCGATGGCTGCGTCCTGGCCTTCCGCTTACGTAACGCGGACACGATCATGCGCATGTTCCGCCTTTCTACCCCCGACGAGCCCGTCAAGATGGCCGCGACGGTCCTTCAAAGCGCATCGCTTGGCCGTGGCTTATACCGTAATGGCCCCGTGGGCTTTGCATACCTACTCCCTTACGTCCAAAAAGCCGACGCCTATGCCTTAGCAGAAAAAGTCACCAAGGCCTTATCGGGCAAATTCGAATACGAAGGCAAGCCGATGGAATTCATCCTCGACTTCGTCTTGGTCTCCTATCCCCTTGAAGCCGAAACCCCAATCGTGCTCGACTCCTTGCTCCGCGTCTTGTATCAACGCGCGGACGCCTCGGGTCGCGGCCGACTCTTCGAAGTCAACGTCGAAGGCGGCCGTTTGGTGGACTACGCCTTCTATCTCCGCACGAAGATGGAAGAAGGGTTGCGCGCCAAACGCGTGCCGGTCCGTTATCGCGTTTACGAAGAGCTTTCTGGCGACAAACCCGCCTTCTTCTCCTCCGTCGTCGCGATTACCGACGAAGGCGGCGTGCCCGCCGAAGAGAACTTCCTCTTTGGCATCGCCGACGCGATTGGCAAGCGTCATGACCTCATCTTGTCCGAGGCCAATGCCCTAGCGAAGATGCTTGGCAAGTATCGCCGCGAAATCTCCGCCTCCACCTTAAAAGGCGCGGTCTTGCCGATCGAAGCCTCTTGCCTTAACGCCGAGTTCATTAAGACCATCGCGAAGAGCCTAGACGACAATAAGGCCAGCCACGCCCACCTCTACCTCGAAGTGAAGGAAGAGGATATCGGCGAAGGCTTCGACGCCTTCATGGCCGCGGCGAAGAAAGAGAAGATCCGCGTCGGTTTAGGCGCGTATCGCGGCGATTTGACCGCCGAGCAACTAAAACCCTATGCCTACGTGAGCTTCAAAGCCGCGGACGTCTATGGCCGCGATAAGGGCGCGTTCTTGCTCTCCTTGTCCTCGGTCCGACAACTTGGCATCAACGTCCTCGTCAAGGATTACCACGACGACGAAGAACGTCATTACCTCGGTTCGCTTGCCTTCCATTATGGCGCGAAGCACGGCGTGGAACCCGTCCTTGAAGAAGACGCGATCGCCCGTCTAAGCGAATAAGAGGGAATCAACCCATTGGGGGTCGCAAAGTCGGCCCCTTTTCTATGTGGGTGAGTAAAAGGAGAACGCCAAAAGAAATACTGGAAAGGGTTTTTAGATGTTCTCCCTTGATAAACGCAATATCTTCCGATGAAATCTGCGCTTTTGGAACGAAATCAGCCTTTTTCATTGGAGGGATATAAAACAATTTGAAGAGGAATTTTACGGTTTTTTCTCCAATTACCCACTTTTCACCGAATAGGTAAGTGAGGGAA
>JBGUWA010000274.1:0-1712 GCA_045220635.1 Candidatus Alloenteromonas sp.
AAACGGAATCTTGAGGGGGAATTCCTTGAAGAACTGCGTGTAGTCGGCGACTTTCATTTTCGTCGTGGCGGCAAAGAAAAGCTTTCCGAAACGCTTCTTGTCCTCGTCCTGCAGCGAAGCAACCCAGCCATTGACCGTCGCATGGGTGATTTTTGCGCTGCGGGTGATGTCTTTCCGATAGACGAAGTCATCCTTTTCGATGACCCAAGAAAACGGGTCATGCTGAAGCAAGGCAACGGCGTTGCTTTTGACGATCTTGGTTTCGGCCTTGTCCTCGAAGAGGACCCCAACGAACGCGCCTTGAGGCATGTATTTATGCATCTTGACGGTGCGCTCGGGATGGGCGTCGAAGAATTGGGGATCGCGGAAACCTGGCCCTTCAAACGAATACGAGCCGACGATGCGGGAATCGTCTTCGACGCGGGCCAAGACGTATTCGGCGATGTTGCCGCCCTTGGAATGCCCCGTGAGGTAGATGGGGCCTTCATATTCTTGGGCTACCTTTTCATAGAACTGCATCGCCAAGTCGTAGGATGGGATGGAGTAGCTATAGCTGAGCATGAAGTCCTCTTCCCAGCCTTCGCGGCTGATGTCGGTGCCTTCATAAGCGATGACGATATTTTCGCCAAAACGGACCGCCAAAGCGCAGAACTGCACGGAATTCACTTTATCCCTAACGGAAAAATGAGCGAGGATTTGCGAGGATTTATACCGTTTTGAATTGCTGATGAGGGAGAAGAATTTCCGCGATTTGCCCGGGAAAAACGATTCCTTGAAAGCGGTGATATCGCGGTAATAAGGGTCGCGGTAAAGACGTTCGAAGCTTAACGGCCATTCGCCATCCCGTTGCCCATAATCGCAATAGGTGAGCCACGCGAAGCCGACCAAATCCAAAGGCGTGCAGGGTTGCTGCTTGAGGCTTCTCTGGTTTCTTTGGACATAGGTCATCAAATTCATGTGCAATATTGTAAACGTCGACTTCCCGTTGTCACGCACGAGTATCGTTTTACGCCAAAGTTGGCGTATAATAAGGCCAATTGTTAACGAAGGAGCCTTTTGCATGAAGACGAAGTTGAAACCGCGTCCCATCCTTACGCCGCAGATGATTCAGATGATCGCCACCTATAATGAAGATGGCAGCGTCAACCTCATGAACGCCGCCTGGGGTGGGCAACTTACCGGCAACGTCTTCATCCTTTCTCTCGACGAATCCCACAAAAGCGTCGCCAACATCAAGCGCGAACTTTGCTTTACGCTAGGTCTTCCTAGCCGTAAGGAAATCGTCGATTGCGATTACGTTGGCATCGTCTCGGGCAATGAAGATCCGAATAAGTTCGCCAAGACGAAGCTGCACGCCATCCCAAGCGAAGTGGTGCACGCGCCGATCATCGACGAGTTCCCGCTGACCTTCGAGTGCAAGGTTTTGCGCATCATCGAGGACGAGGAACTCGGTTTCTATGTCCTCGGCGAAGTGCAGGATATCCTCGTTAGCGCCGAATATCGCGGCGAAGACGGCGGTTTCGACGTCGACAAGATGGACTTATGCTTCTTCTCGCCGCTAGACAACACCTATCGCGCCTATGGCGAAGTCGTCGCCAAAGCGTTCTCCGCAGGCAAAGAAAGGAAAGGTAACTGACATGGAAGGAAAACTACGCATCCGCATGCTTTCCACCGCGACCTCGGTTTCGGGGCAAGGCGTGGGCTCGGCATAT
>JBGUWA010000275.1:0-4269 GCA_045220635.1 Candidatus Alloenteromonas sp.
ACCTTTGACGCTTCGCCCATAGAGAACGTCCCCGAGTTTTTAAAGGCACTAAACCGCCTTCTCCCCGAAGATATTTACGTACTCGGAATCGCGGAAGTGCCACAGGATTTCGACGCGCGATATTCCGCCATAGGAAAGGTGTACCGATATCAGTTCACCGTGGATAGACGCGACCCCTTGCGAACGGGGAAAATCGCGCAAATTCGCCGCGATGATTTTAAATTCGATGGCTTTTTGCAGGGATTATCAGCGTTTATTGGCACGCATAGCTTTAAGAATTTCACCACGAAACCCGAAGATAAATTCGCCTTTGTTCGGACGATTGAAGACATCTCAGCGACGGAAGAGGAAAACGGAAATCTGGTAACGGTGTTCTTTCGTGGGACGGGATTCATGCGTTATCAAATTCGCATGATGGTCGGCGCCGCGTTACGCGTGGCCACGGGTCGCATGGAAGTTTCTTCGATTATCGATGCTTTGAATTCCGGGAAACGCGAGATCATGCCTTACAAGGCTCCCGCCGAGGGTCTATGTTTGATGGAGGTGCTTTATGCCACTTCACCAGACCTTTAATCTTCATTCCCATACTTCCCGTTGCGGCCATGCTTCCGGAACGGATGAGGATTATTTGTTGCACGCTCGCGATGCCGGTTTTACCGAACTCGGTTTTTCCGATCACGTCATGCTTCCCGGCGTTTCGCAAATCGGCATTCGCGCCAATTGCGATGTTTTGCCCGAATACGTTCGTTCCATCAATGAGTTGAAAGACAAATACCGGGATGAAATGAAAATCCATGTTGGCTTTGAAGCCGAATGGCTTGGCGAAGAATTCGCGTGGTACTATCGCGATTTGCTCACTACGGGTCGAATCTCTTATTTGCTGTTAGGCCAGCATTGTTTCCATAAGGGCGGTGCGTTAATTTGGTATGCGACTTTGCCTCATGGCGAATCCATCAAGCGCTACACCAAAGATTTGATCGCGGGCATGGACAGCGGGCTTTTCCTGTATGTTTGTCACCCCGATACGTTCTTGCGGTGGCATGGAGAGTTCGATGATGAAGCGCGCCAAGCTTGCATCGATATTTGCCTTGCCGCGAAACGCAACAACATCCCGTTGGAGATCAATTTGTCCGTTGGCCGTTTTGCCTTCGACCGTCTGACAAAACCAGGCTCGCTTGAATATCCGTGCGCGATGTTTTGGGACATCGCATCGGTCGTTGGCGTGACTTGCGTATTTGGCGTAGACGCGCATAATCCGGCCGACTATCAGACCACTCCGTACGATTATTACATGCAGTTCGCGGAAGACCATCATTTGAAGTTATTGCGCGAATCTCCATTAAAAGACGACAAAAAATTGTAATTTAAGGGTTTTTCTCTCCTATGGAGAGTGATATATTTATCGCCGAAAACGGAGTATTTATGGGAAGACATTTTGAAGTAAGAGCCGCCGCGATGGCGGCAACAGCCAAGGCCAAATCGGCCATTTACATGCGTGCCTCGCGTGAAATCTACGCCGCCGCAAAATCCGGAGAGCCCGATCCCAACTCGAACCTCGCCCTCCGCGCCGCGATTGAAAAATATCGCAAACAATGCCCGCGTGACGTCATCGATCGCGCCATCGAAAAAGCCAAAGGCGGCGATTCCGTCGCTTATATCCAAGGCCGTTATGAGTTCCTTGGCCCGAGCGGATCGAACATCGTCGTCGACACGCTCACCGACAACGTGAACCGCGCTCTTGTCACCGTTCGCACCATCTGCACCCGCAAAGGCGCGAAGATGGCTTCCGTCGCGTACAACTTCGAGACCCTCGGCGCGTTGAACTTCAAGTTCGACAACCGTGATCAAATCGAGGAAACCTTGATCCTTGGCGACGTCGATGTCCAAAGCGTCGAAGACATCGGCGAAGGCAACATCGAAGTCCACGTCACTCCTGGCGACCTCGAAAAAGCCAAAGAAGCCCTTAAGGATCTCGGCATCACCGACTTCGATCGTTGCGAAATCACCTTGATTCCGAACGATTGGGTCGAAGCTTCCGAAGAAGATTTGCCGAAGTTGAAGGCGATGATGGAAGAACTCGACGAAGCCGAAGACGTCCAAGCAGTCTACACCAACGTCGAAAACCTCTAATCCAGAAGTTGGAGCAATAAAGACAATTCCCCCGAAACGTGAAACGCTTCCGCGTAAGCGCGAAGCTTGTCCAAGTAGGGGGATTTTTCTTTCGCCTTTCGCCAAAGATCCACGAACTCTTCCTTTGAGTAGTCCTCATGATGGCGAAGCAAATCGATCATCGTGCGTTCGAGGTCATAGGAGTTGACCATGTTGCCTTTTCTTGTGATGACCAAGGCTTGGCCTAATCCATATTCTTTCGCGCCTGCGTGACGGCAGGGGATGTCGGGTATGCCTTTCGTAAGGTAATTCAATGGCAGGTTGACTTCGATGACGTTTTCCTCGGTGAGTCCATGGAGATAAAGCGCGCTTTTATAGGAGAAAACCGCCTTGTGGTATTGAAAGAACAACTCGTAATAGGGGTCTCGATCAAATCCCTTTTTGAGATATAAACCCTTTGAAACGCGGGTGAAGAACCCATCTTCGCAAGCGCTGGACAAATAGGCGGGAGCGATGGCGAATTGACGCGCCTCAGCGATGGAAACATAGCCATCATTATCCTCGGCCAAATCGAATAAAATCTCAGTTTTCTTTTTCTCCATGCATAGATTATAGAAAAACGTTGTTTGAATGAAAACAAAACTTTGCGAATGTCTTTGACATAGACCCTTGATATGAACATAATTTGCCTCGGCGCTTCCTCGTGGAAGCCAATAAGAAAGGAAGAAAACCATGCAGCGTCAAACCACGTTGGCAAAAAATGAAACGGTCGTCCGTAACTGGTACGTCGTCGATGCCACCGATATCCCCCTTGGCCGCCTCGCTTCGAAAGTCGCGGTCATCCTCATGGGCAAGAACAAGCCCACCTACACCCCGAACGTTGACTGCGGCGATAATGTCATCATCATCAACGCCAGCAAAGTCAAACTCACCGGTAACCACCCCAGAACCAAGAAGTTCTACTACAACGTCTCTGGTTATAACGGTGGCCTCCGCACCCGTTCCTCCGGCGTCATGCTCGAAGAATACCCCATCGAATTAGTCGAGCGTGCCGTGTGGGGCATGGTCCCCAAGGGACGCCTTGGCCGTCAGATGGTCAAGAAGCTCTACGTCTATGAAGGCGGCGAGCACAAACAACAGGCCCAGAACCCCATCGTTCTTGACCTCAGCAAGTAAGGAGATCAACCATGGCTAAAGGAACCCAATATTACGGCACGGGCAGAAGGAAATCCTCCGTCGCTCGCGTCTATATCACCTCGGGCAAAGGCAACATCACCGTCAATGGTCGTGCCTTAAAGGAATACTTCCCCTTTGAAACCCTTCTTCTCAACCTCAAGCAGCCTCTCGCCCTTCTCGGCGCGGAAGACCGCTATGACATCGTCGCCTTCGTCAAAGGCGGCGGCTTCACCGGACAGGCCGAAGCGATCCGTCTTGGCATCGCCCGCGCCCTCCTCGAAGCTGGCGAAGATCGCTCCACTTTGAAGACTCACGGCATGCTTACCCGCAACGCCCGCTCCAAAGAGAGAAAGAAATACGGTCTCAAAGCCGCTCGTCGCGCCCCGCAATTCTCCAAACGTTAATCGTTTCCTGGTTGCAATCCCATGCCCGCCCTTCGTGGCGGGCTTTCCTTTACCATAATTACGCGTTTGCGCGCGTTACGCCCGCCTATATGAAAATTCCTCTTGAAGCACTCGGGGTAGGGGTATATATTATGTGGGCACTCCGATTGACTTGGGCCTTTAGCTCAGTTGGTTAGAGCGTGCGCTTGATAAGCGCAAGGTCGATGGTTCGAGCCCATTAAGGCCCACCAAGCGAAAAAGAACCGGACTTCGGTCCGATGGAGTGCATAGATGAAGAAACGGGGCGCGACCCTGTTTTTTCGTTATCCAATAGCCTTCAACGTCTCATCCATCAACGCGTCTACGTCATGGATGTTTTTCTGATGGAGGGGATAGATCTTCGGATAGCCAGAAGTATGCCAAAGCCCACGCGGGCCACAGAAACACGGAGAATGGATGTCCTCCTCCAAAAGACGCATCGTCGATAAAGCGGCTTTTTCGGGTTTGTTGAAACATAGGCGGAGGAAATGTTTGGCCGCCAGAACGATTTTGTTTGGATACGCCTTGGCGATAAGTGGGGTGAACACGATTCCAGGATGGA
>JBGUWA010000276.1:0-2422 GCA_045220635.1 Candidatus Alloenteromonas sp.
GCGATGCTTGGCCTCATGGATATCTACGAGGAAGGGTTACGCGAGGTGAAGCAGGACCTAGGCAAGGCGGATTATTACCGGTACCTCGCCGGCGATCACTTCTGATTCTTCGGTCAAATAACATTGGAAACAGGGAACCCCGCGTTCGAACACAGGTTTCCTGTTTTCTTATTTGCGGCCAAAAAAGAGATTCTGTCGGTGTTCGCGCACACGAGCGAATCTTCCCCACATACTTAACATAATGTTATAATTCGGGCATGGCTCGCATCATCGCTCACATCGACCTCAACGCCTTTTTCGTGACGTGCGAGATTCTTCGCGACCCCAGTTTGAAGGGGAAGAGCCTCATCGTTGGCCATACGGGGAGAAGTGGCATCGTGTCGACGTGCTCCTACGAGGCGCGCGCCAAAGGCATCCATTCGGGGCAACCGACCTTCCAAGCCTTGAAGCTTGACCCGGATTGCCTCGTCATCGAACCGCATTATCGCGACTATGAGGTGTATTCGCGTTCCTTTTTCTCCTACGTGAAGGAATACGTCAAGGTCATCGAAGTGGCCTCGATCGATGAGTGTTACGCGGATATGACCGAGATCCTAGGCAAGGAGAAAGACCCCGTCGCTTTCTTGCGGAGCATGCAGTTTGACCTCTATAAACGGACGGGTCTAACGTGTTCGATTGGGGTAGCGCCGACGAAATGGCTCGCCAAGATGGCCTCGGACATGAAAAAGCCGATGGGTTTGGTGCTTTTGCGCCGTCGCGACTTAAAATCCAAACTATATCCGTTGCCCATCGAATCCTTCTGGGGCATTGGCAAGAAGACCGCGCCCAGGCTACGGCAAATGGGTATCAATACGATTGGCGACCTTGCCTTGCGCATTGAGAATAATGACCCCATCCTAGAAAAGGAGTTCGGCAAGTTCTACGGCACGGTCAAGGAATGGATCTCTGGCAAAGGCTCCGACCACATCGACACCGAACCTTGGGATCCCAAAAGCATCGGGGTCAGCCATACGTTGATGTATGATTGCCAAGGCTATGCCGAAGTGTCCAAGACGCTTCATGATCTCTGCCTCGAAGTGGAGCATCGCGCCAAAAAGGAAGGCAAAGTCGGCCGTGGGGTGACGTTGCACGTCAAAGACACCGCCTTCAAAGGCCACAGCAAGACGCGTTCTTTCGATGAACCGACGCGCGATGCCGAACGGCTTTATGACGCCGTGTCGGATCTATACAAAAAAGCCTACGAGGATCTTGAGGTACGCCTGCTCGGCGTGACCCTAGAGAAAGTCGGGGACATGGCCCATCAAAACGTGCAGATGAGCCTATGGAACTACGAGCAATACGAAGAGCTCGATCAGACGAAGTTATTGATCGCGGATTTGAACCGCAAGCTTGAGAAGCCGCAGCTGATCCGCGCCTCCGAAGCGAAGAAGAAAGGAAAACCCCATGGCTAAGCTAGACATGCAAGACGCCATCGACGAGTATTTCCAGCATTTGCTCGTGGAACGAGGCTTGACCAAGGCCACCTTGGAGGATTATCGCAGCGACCTCAAGATGTTTTTCCAATACTTCCCGGATTTGGCTTCCACCGAGGATCTTCGTTCCAGCGACATCTACGACTTCGCCCAAAAGGAAGCCGAAGCCGAGCATTCGCCGGCGACGATCGCAAGAAGAGTAAGTACCTTATATGGTTTTTATGCTTTCCTAGCCCGGGAAGGCTATATCGATTCCCCTGGCGACAAAGTGCCTCGCCCCAAGCAAGCTAAACGCCTGCCCGTGGTGATGTCGCGGGAAGACGTGGAAGCCTTGCTTGAAGCCCCAGACCCCGAGAGTCCTTCGGGGAGCAGAGATAAAGCGATGTTAGAAGTCATGTACGCTTCCGGGTTACGCGTCAGCGAGCTCTGCGCGCTTAAGTTACGCGATGTCCATCGCGAAGCCGGTACGGTGGTGGTGAACCTTGGCAAAGGGCAAAAGTCGCGCGTCGTGCCGATTTCGGAGTTCGCTTTGGAATGGCTTGGCCACTATATCGATGGGGCGAGGAAAGAGAATCCGGGCAAGAAGAGCCCATACCTATTCCTTAACCTTCGTGGCGAGCCGATTTCGCGGCAATACTTCTTCATGTCGGTGAAGCGGTATGCCTTAGAAGCGGGGATAAGTAACGCCGAAGCCATCTCGCCGCATACGTTACGCCATTGCTTCGCGACGCATTTGCTCGAGGCGGGGGCGGAACTGCGCGCCGTGCAAGAAATGCTTGGTCACGCCCACCTTTCGACGACGCAGATCTACACGCATGTGTCGACCCGTCGCATTTACGAGGCATATCGTGCCCACGCGACACGAAAATAAGATATAATTTCCTGTTTTGGAGGTAACCCTAATGAAAAAGCCCCTTAAGTTCAAACGCGTCTTCCTCATCGTCGCCGAT
>JBGUWA010000277.1:0-11334 GCA_045220635.1 Candidatus Alloenteromonas sp.
CATGGACGCTTCGTCGCGACGGTAAATAAGGGTCACTTTCGCACGAGCGCGAATCAGCGTACGCGAAATATCCATCGCGACATTGCCACCACCCATAACCACGAGATGCTTCCCTTTTCCATACGTAAACGCATCGGGATTCTCGTTATACTGCGCGAGCAAAAGAAGAGCTTGGCAAATCGCGGGATTGCTTGGCGCATTCAAGGCATTGGCTTTTTCCGCGCCGACGGCGAGCAAGACAAAGTCGTTTTCCTTACGCAAGGTTTCGATTTCCTCGCGGCTGACTTCACGGCCAAATTCGAAGGCGACGCCGATGGTCTCAAGGCGATTTTGAATGGCGTCCAATGCCGCTTTGTCAAACCGGAACGCCGGGATCCCCGTGCGGATCGCACCGCCTAAAGACGCCTCTTTTTCAATGATTTTCACGGCAAAACCCGCCTGAATTAGGAAATAAGCGGCAGAAAGCGCGCTGGGACCTGCGCCAACGATGGCAACGCTTTTGCCACTTGGTTCACCGGCTTTGGCTAGCTTATGCACATAGGGGGAAAGGGCGAATTCCACGGCAGGGAAATCCACCGGCTCGCCACGGATGCCAAGGACGCAGTGGCCACGGCACTGGCGCGCATGGTCGCATAGAAGCGAGGTCAGTTCGGGGAAGGGGTTGGTCTTTGCTAATGTCGCCGCCGCTTCTTCGATTTTGTTTTGCTTTAGCAAAGCCAAAACTTCGGGGATGTCGTTGCCGCAAGGGCAAGAAGCCTTGCAACGAGGGTTCGGACAATGCAGACAACGTGAGGCAATCGCCAATTCTTTTTCCATGTTACCCATAAGATACCCGTTCCTTTTCTCGTTACGCTTTATGGCTTGAACGCTCATTTATTTTGCCATGTTGCCAAAAAACCTAACACCACCAATCGCAGCAAAGTAAAATATGAGGCATGAAGATCTACTATTGTCTCCGCTGCGGAAAGAAATTCGAAGGCCGTATGGACCGTTGCCCCCGCTGCGCCCAACGCCTCGTTTACGAACGCAAAGGCAAATATTATGACGCCATGGGCAATTTGCTTACCCTCGATAAAGACGGGAAAAAAGCGACCATCGCCGAGCCTAACCCCAAAGCCCCCTGCTAAGTAAAAAAAAATGAGGAAGCCTATTTGTCCTTGGCTTCCTCTTTCTTTTCGTCTTCTAAGGCCGCTTCGATGACCGCGGGGATCGGTTTGAACCAATGGTAAATGGTCTCGAAGAGGAAGATCGCGGCAATCACGCACAAGTCGATGCCAATGACATATCGATATGGAAGCGTCTCCGCGCATCCTTGGGTGATCGCGTAGATGTCGAATCCGACGAGGGCTAGGCCAACCGGGAGCATCAAAATCTTGTCCAAGAGGCAATTCTTCGCGCGACGCTTCGCCGAGAAGGTCGTCCAGAAGAAGTCGACGGTGATCCAGACGCCACCCGCCAACGTGACGTAAGTAAACGCATAACGTTTCCAATCCGCCACCTTGATGACGTCGAGCAAAAACAGGATGCCGAGGACGAGGAATACCAAGACGAAAATCAAATATTCAATCGATAGAATCAGCTTAACTTTGGTGATAGGGTCGAGTTTTTTCTTTTCCATGTGCATTAATATACACGCCCAAGAAAATCATTGAAATCTAATTCTGGCTCTTCCATCGTTTTGAAAGCCGTGTAAAATTCATTTGGCTTATGGAACTACGTGACTATATTCGCATCCAGGAAAACTTCCCGAAACCTGGGATTTCGTTTAAGGATGTCTCTCCCCTGTTGGAGAACCCCGCCGCTTTTCGTCAAGCGATTGATGAAATGAAGGCCATCGCGGAGAAATGGAACCCCGACGTCATCGTCGGCCCCGAATCTCGCGGTTTCCTCTTTGGCGCCCCGCTCGCCCTTGCCATGGGCAAAGGCTTCTTGATGGCGCGCAAAGCCGGCAAACTTCCTGGCGAAGCGTTATCGGTCACCTATGCTCTCGAATACGGGAGCGCCACCATCGAAATCCCCGCCTTCGCGGTGGGAAAAGGGACCAAAGTACTCTTGGTTGACGACTTGCTCGCCACCGGCGGCACCCTCCAAGCCTTGGAACGTCTCTTCAAGGATGCTGGCGCCGAAGTCGTCGGCAGCATCGCCCTCATCGAGCTCACCTCGTTGAATGGTCGAGCGAATTTGCAGTCTCCATTCGAAGCCTTGATCAAGTACCCCCGCTAACAGGGGGTTTCTTTTCAAATTAGGAGGAAAAACATGAAAAACACCCACGTCATCAATCACCCGCTGATCACCCATAAGATCTCGATTCTTCGCGACAAGGAAACCAAGCCCGCGAACTTCCGCCGCCTCGTCGGCGATATCGCCCAGCTCGAAGCTTATGAAGCCCTCAAGGACATCGCGACCCACAAGGAAACCATCGAAACTCCGCTCGAGACCATGGATGCCACCAAGATCGACGAAACCAACATCTGCTTGGTTCCCATTCTCCGCGCGGGTTTAGGCATGAGCGATGGCATCAGCCATATGCTTCCCTACGCTTCGGTTGGCCACATCGGTCTTTACCGCGACGAAACCACCCATGAAGCCCATGAGTATTACGCCCGTTTCCCCAAAAACGTCGCCGACATGGACGTTTTGCTCCTCGACCCGATGCTTGCCACCGGCGGCAGCGCCATCGACGCCGTCCGTCAGCTCAAGGCTCGTGGCGTCAAACGCATCTCCTTCCTTTGCATCATCGCCGCTCCCGAGGGCGTGGCGCGCTTTGAAAAAGAGTTCCCGGAAATCCCCTTGTATATTGGGGCGTTAGACCGCGAACTCAATTCGAACTGCTATATCTTGCCTGGGCTTGGCGATGCGGGTGACCGTGTCTTCGGGACCATCGATTAATCGCGGTCCATCTTTTCGTCCACGCGGGCGATTTCCTCTTCGGTCGGTACGTAAACGTACGGGACGTTGCGGAAGAGCTCGCGATAATCCAAACCATAACCAACGAGGAACTGCGCATGCTCCAGCTTCACGGCGCTGTAGTCGACGCGGACCTCGTTTTTTCTCGCCAAATACTTATCGAAGAAGGCGCAGACGAGGATCTGTTTGGGCTGAAAGCGGGAACGGATGTGCTCAATAAGAAATTGCATGGATAGGCCGGTATCGACGATATCTTCGACGATGACGACGGTGCGATCGTTCAAATCGTAGTTGATGTCCTTTTCCAGGCGGACGGTGCCGGAAGAAGAAAGGCCGCCATCATAGCTGGTGATGTGGATGTAGTCGCAGATGATGTCGCATTTCACTTCCTTGATGAGGTCGCAATAAAACGGCATCGCGCCCTTCATCACACAGAGGAAGATTGGTGCTTTTTCCTCATCTTTCAAATCGTTCGTTAAAGCGCGACCGATTTCCTTGACCTTTTCGGCAATGGCCTTTTCGTCCAAAACAATTTCTTTCATGATTTTTGAATTATATGCGGGTTGGGTATCTCATTCAAGGCGCGACACGCGTATAATAGGTCTGTTGAGGAAAACCCAATGTACGAAAACGCAGTCCTTTACTCCCTTTCCGCGAATCCTGGCTTAGCCCAAGCCATCGCGGACCAAGTTGGCATCCAGCTTGGCGAGCGCACCCTTCAGCGCTTCCCTTCGGGCGAAATCCTTATCGAGCCGGTCGACACCGTCCGCGGTAAGCAAGTGTTCATCATCCAGTCCACCTGCCCACCGGTCAACGACAACATCATGGAGGTTCTGATCTTCATCGATGCCCTCCGTCGCGCTTCCGCGAAGGAAATCAACCTGATTTGCCCCTACTTCGGCTACGCCAGGCAAGACCGTAAAGCCAAACCCCGTCAGCCGATCTCCGCTGCCTTAATGGCGCATCTGCTCACCACTGCTGGCGTCAACCGCGTCGTCACCGTGAACCTCCACGCCGCCCAAATCCAAGGCTTCTTCTCTTGCTGGGTCGACGATTTGGATGCCGTTCCTCTTCTTGGGGCCGCTATTAATAAAGTACTCAAAAACAAAAATGACCTCTGCGTGGTCTCACCCGACCATGGCGGCGTCAAACGCGCTCGCGACTTAGCCAGCGTTCTCGGCAACCCGCCCATCGCCATCATCGACAAACGTCGTGGCTCCTCCGGCGCTCCCGAAGTCATGGCCATCATCGGCGATGTCTCGGGCAAAGACGTCTTGATGGTCGACGACATGATCGATACCGGTCGCAGCGCCGTCTTCGGTGCCGATGCCCTTCGTCGGGCTGGCGCAAAGTCCGTTCGCCTCGTCGCGGTTCACCCCGTTCTCTCCGACCCCTGCTACTCCCTCTTCAAAGAAAAGCCGTTCGAGGAAGTCATCGTCACCGACTCCATCCCCTTGGACGAACGCTTCAAAGGTCTGGATAACATCCGCGTCGTCAGCTTGGCTTCCATGCTTGGCGAATGCATCGGACGTATCATCTCCAACATCCCGCTTTCGGAAGTCTACGAAGCCTACACCGATCCCAATAACGTCAAGAAAGTCGTCTGATCCCAGACCCATAACCCGAGGCGAAATCCTCGGGTTTTTCTTTTGCTTCAAATTCAAAAGCAAGCAGGATTTGCAAAGAAAAAGGCACATCCGCGTAAGATGTGCCTTAAGGTTTTTGTTGGCTTATTCGACGAGTTTGGCGTCGGCGATGAAGTTCCTGGCGGAACGTAACGCGGACTCCGCAGACTCGCGTTTTGGATAGGATTCGCCCATCAGCAAGCACATACCGTTGTCGCTATAGAGGACGAACTGGTAACGGTCTTGCTTGTCTTTGGAGATGGTCATGTTCTTACCCGCGAGAAGCTTATCGGTGATGTTGGCGATGGCCTTCTTCGCCGAGGCTTTGGAGGCATAGGTCGAGGTAACGAAGAGGATGTGGCCGTTGTTGGCGTAAAGCGTGACTTGGAACTTGCCTTCTTCGTTTTCTTCGATGGCGAGTTTGCCGCTGGAAGCAGGAACGACTTTGTCGGGGAAGGCGGTCCATTCGCGCTGCTCGTCTTCGGGGATCTCGTCGAGGACGCTGATGCGATCGGTCTCGTAGAAGTTCATCGTAGAGGTCAAGGCCTTTTCCGCGCCGGTGGCGTTAGGATAGATTTCGCCCGCGACGACCAAGCGGGAGTCATTGCCCGTGAAAACACGGAACTGCGCGTATTTGTTCTTGTCGACGATGATCTTGTTGTTGCCTAAAGGCAAGTTCTTCTTCAAGGTATCGATACCCGCGATGGCGGATTCTTTGGTGCGATACGGGTTGGAGACGAGAAGGATTTCGCCGTTATTGGCTTTGAGACGATATTTATAGAAGCCCGCTTCGGGGAAGACTTCGTATTTGCCAACGGCCTTGGTTGTCTTTGGCGCAGGGGCAACGGACGCCGCAGCGGCAGCTTTGGGTTTGGCGGCTTTGGCGGGAGCCTTTTCTTCCTTGGGTTCTTCCGCAGGTTTCTCTTCGGGAGCAGGTTCTTCAGCAGCTTCCGGTTCGGGTTCGGGTTCTGCCTCGGGCTCAGGTTCCGGTTCGGGTTCGGGTTCGGGCTCAGCCTCAGGTTCAGGTTCGGCCTCAGGCTCAGGTTCCGGTTCGGGTTCGGGTTCGGGCTCTTCCTCGGGCTCGGGTTCCGGTTCGGGTTCTTCAGTTGGGATGACAACGGGTTCTTCCGCTTCTTCGGCAGCTTCGGGTTCTTCTTCCGCTTTGGGTTCCTCGGCGGGTTTCTCTTCGGCTTTGGGTTCTTCTTTCTTCGCGGGAGCGGCGGCTTCTAAGTCATCCTTCTTGGAGATAAGGCGACGCGGGAAGGCGAGGCCAAAGATGAAGGCGACAAGGCCAAAGACCACTAAGGCGATGGTGATGCCAAGGAGGGTCCAGGTAAAGACGAGGGGCGCTTCGGCAGCGGCGGCACCACGGAAGCATTCGTAGAAAGCAAGGAGCGTGAACGACGCGAGGTCAAACGCGCAAAGGCCAGCGATGGGCAAGAAGATGTAACGGATGGCACGTTTGGCGATGATGGCGATCAAGGCAGCGACGAAGAGGATGATGCCAAGATAGAACAAGACGGTGGCGCCAAAGAGGAACCAGCCTTGCTCGGTGTTGAGCGAGGACACCTTCGAGAAGATGATGGCGTCGATGAAGGCGTTATAGGCAGCGGAGCCTTGACCTAAAGTCACCGCTTGAATGCCCGAGTTCATGATGGCGATCATGCCATAAACGGCGACGCCGATGATGATGAGTGTGATGATAATTCCGCTGACGAGTTTGCGGATCTCTTTTTTATCCATGGTGAGTTTCCTCCAATCGAATCGACGAATTACTTACGGATTTTTCCTTTCAAGGAATGGATGCGGTACGAACCGCCACGGCTTTCGACCAAACCTTTGGTGAAGGCGATGGCTTCGGCTTGGGTCGGGAAGACGCGGATGGCTTTGGAGCCGCCGGCGAGTTTGACTTGCCAGTTGCCCGAGGGTTGACGCGTGATGTGATAGGTGCGGGCAGAGCCTGCGGGGATGCGGGTGACTTTGCGTTTAAGCGCGGGTTTCGGCTCGGAAACTTGTTCGACTTCCTCGACGGTTTCCACCGCTTCTTCCGGCTTGGCTTCTTCGCTGGCGGGAACTTCTTCCGCGGCGGGAGCCTCTTCGGCGGGTTTGGCTTCTTCAGCAGGAGCTTCTTCCGCGGCAGCGGCGCCTTCAGCAGGCGCTTCTTCGGCAGGGGCGGCTTCCGCTTCGGCGGGCGCGGGTTCTTCCGCGATGCTGCCAAGTTCCTTCGATCCGATGTTGTGCAACAGGATGAGGATCAAGGCGCCAAGGAACGAACCAAGGGCAATCGAGATCATCCAAGTGATGGGGATGAAGATCTCCGATTTGGAGAAATCCATAAAGGAATATGGCGCGGGCGCGAGCTTGAATTGGACCATCAGGACCATGACGCCCACATAGATATAAACCGGCAACATGCCCAAGAAGGCCAAGGCCCAATGGAGACGGGGTTTGTTCTCGAAGATGAACGAGAGGATCGCGGCGACGGGACCGATGATGAACGCCCAGATGCCAACGGTCGGCTCAAATAGACCCGTCACATCCACGGGGATGTAATAGGCAAGGCCAATGGCGAGGATGGCAAAGCCAATCGTCGCCGAGAAAAGCTTCAGAATCGTGACGAAGCGCGATGGCTTTTTGTTGAGCAGCAAGGGAATGTCCGCGATCAACGCGATCAAACCCACGACGCCGATGAACGCCAAACCGCAATACTCAAGGTTGCCCAAGAGCTCGGTAAGGTCGGTAAACGGCCTGCCCTGGACGGCTAAGATTTGAATCATGGGAATCGCCAAAGCGACGATGGCGACCACGTTCAACAATAGCCCTAAAAACACTCTCCATTTTTTCATTTTTTATTCCCTCCAAAATGAATCGGTTTTAAATCGACTTAACCGGGCAATTTCCCGTTCATTAGCGCCAAGATCAAGAACACTAACGACGCGATTTCGCAAAGCAGCAACGGAACAAGAGTGAGGACCGCTGCCACGCGGTTCCTATCCTTATATAAGAAGAACGCCCATAATCCCTCAAGCCCAGCGACCACGATCATGGTGTAGCCGACGGGAGAGAACATGGATAACGTCTCCGGGATAGCAAAATAAACGACACTGATGGCGGATTTGATCAAGCCGTCAAGAGCAAGCATGCGACGGAACATGGCCGAGCCACGTTCGTCACGTCCGAAGCGCGCGCATACCGCGAGATGGAAAATAAGGATGCACACGACAAACGGGGCGATGAGAATCCAAGGCGCGAGACGATCGGAACCCATCAAAGCGAAGATGACGCCAAAGGCAGCCGCGGAAAGCGCGTTGGTGAGAATCAAACCGAAGATGACATAGCACGCTTTGGCTCCAGAGCCCCAAGCCTTGACTTCGTCGGAGGCCATCGGTTTGCCCCAAGGACGACGGAGGTCTTCGCCTTCTTCACCATAAAGGGCATGGACATCGGGATTGCTGGACTTGTTGCACACCTTGTGGGCGCGAGGCGAACGGAGGATGTCCTTAAGCAAAGATTCGAAGCGGTTTTGCAAGGATTCATCCAACTCTCGTTTGCAATTTAACAAGGGTTTTGCGCAGAGTTCGAGGTGTAAAACGCGTTTTTTATGTCCGCAAATGCCATTGAGAATCTTGTCCTGAAGCTCGACTTCGACACCCTTGGGCAAGGTCATGCCTAAGGCGTAGATTTCAAGTTCGAAGCTCAAGCGATTGAAGGCACGAACCAACGCTTCTTTCTTCGAGTCGGAAAGGAAGTTCAAGGTCAGGAAGCTCATGAGGACTTCCAGTTCGAACTCGTCGGGGTCGCGCACGGAGTCCGCATAGGCGGCCGAGGCGATCGCAAACGCTTCATCGTCCATAAGCAACGCTTCAGAATCGAGGAAGCGGATGTGGAATTCCTTCACATCGACAGATTCGCGATAGGCATCATGGACGATCGAAACGGGTTCGAAGTTATCGCGAAGGAAGAATAGACGCTCAGCATCGGGGTAGTTCCGGCGGGAGTCGAAAGCGTCTACGGATAGATAATTGAAGATATCGCAGCACACGCCCATCAAATAAGCGAGGCGGCTACGAGTAAGTTCGGAATGAGAACGGTCGGATTCACGAACCTCTTTGGCATAGTCGAGGCAAGCGGACAAAACTTCATAGGAATTGCCTTCTTGGAGGGCCCAGCGGGCTTTATTGACAAGGCGATATCCGATGACGCGATCCAAATAGCGGCGTTTTTGTTCTTCGGGATGGATGTTCGTGGGAAGTTCGTTCACGCTGGCTTCGAACGCATCGAGGCGTTCTTCGCTCATCGGCGCTTGGCCATCGCGAATGTTGTCTTCCGCCAAATGGACGTAGATGCAAGCGCGATTCCACGCAGCGATTTCAAGGGCGTTACGTTGAACGGCGAGTTGATTGCCAAAGTCATCGTCCTTGGCCACCGTTTCCAGAGCATCGCACCACTTGAGCGCTTCGTCATAACGACGTTGCGAATCAAGCAAGAAAATATTTTTGACGATTCGTTCGAGGCGTTTGCCCAAGATATCGATGCGAGCGGAGGTTTCGCGAACCGTCTTTGCATCATCGATCAAACGGGAGAGCTCTTTCCTCTTCTCGTCCATCTTTTGGAGGTTGCCTTTGATTTCATCCAAAACGACATCGGTCTTGGGGAAAGCCACTTCGGTTTCCAAAGCGATTTCATCCACGCGGCGTTTCGCGGCTAGGACTTCGTCAAGCTCTTTCGCGGCTTGGGCGGTTTCTTTCTTCGCCTGCAGAAGGAGCTCTTGGTTTTTATCTATGGATTCAGCCATATTACTCAGCCTCCCCTGCTAATTTCTTCAAACGGGCGAGTTCGACGATAAAGTCGCCACATTGCGCGTTGAAATCGTCTACCTTCTTGGAAAATTCGCCCATGGCGTCGACTTCTTTTGACATGTTGCGGGCGGACGTTTCGTTGATGTCGTCCACGATGGATTGGTATTCGCCGCGAAGAGATTCGGCTTTCATTTCGCCATAACGTTCTTTGCTGATGAGCAATTTCTCTTTTTTGAAAACGAGGGAATCACGCAAAGCGAGCTCTTGGGAGAGTTCGCGGGAAGGAGCCTCGGCTTCTTCTTTGACTTCGGGACGTTCGATTGCTTCTTCTGCCATCTTAGATCTCCTTCAGCCCATAGGCTCCATAGGCACGTAACAAAACGGCGCATGCGTCATCGTCCGCTTTGCTAATTACCTTCTTGGCGGTTTCGGTTAATTCGCCTTTGAACCGTTCGCAAAGCACACCCGCCTTTTGCAACGAGGCCTCCTGCGATTCAACATAGGGTTTCATCCCCTCGGATTGCGTGTCATCCGCTTCCGAAACAAAAGACTTGGCGCGTTCGTCAAGACGACTGGCTAACGCTTTTGTTTCCTCGTAACCAAATTCGTTTTTCATGCTGATAAGATTTTAGCCGTCCGTACGCGAGAGAACAAGTAGCGAACGCGCTCCCGCGCAAGGAAATGACATTTTTATTTGGTAAAAATATAGAAAAAACGGAGGAAACCTCCGCAAAAAGCCATCGAATTCCGTTTTAAGCCTTGGGAATTCCGTTATCGGGGAAGACGCCGAATGGGCCGCCTTTGAACTGGCGAAGGTCCTCAGCGGAAAGAACGCCGGTCGTCATCAAATAGTCATAGAAGGCGATGGCGGAGAGCAATGGGTAGGTCGCGGAAACGTCCTTGTCATAGTCCATCTGGCTCGATTGCATGACGTCCAAGGTGGTGACCAAAGTGAACAAAGCTTCGTATTCGCCATCCACTCTCGCGTTAACCCGAACGTAATGATCGATGATCGTCAAAAGTTGGGCGAACCCCTCTTTGGAATCCGGCATCTTTTCCAACTCTTCCTTAATATGGTCGATTTGGCTTTGCTCGAGGTAACGATATTTACGATCCGCGTTAATCTCTTCCATGCCTATATTGTAAGGGCGATACTTTCTTACGCAAGACCTTTTATAAGGTCTAATGTCACGTCCTTTAGCTCGAAGAGCGAATGAATGGTCGCTTCAGGGGATTTTGCGGTCCCGAAACCATAAGCAGCGAAGACGAAAGGCAACCCCGCAAGATGCGTCGCGGTCTCATCTTTTTCGGTGTCACCGATATAAATCGCCTTTTCTATGCCGTAATCATCCATTAATAGACGGATGGTGAAATGCTTCTCCTTTTGGGTATCGCTCCAGCATCGATGACCGAGGAAAAGACCCTCAGGAACAATATTTATGAAGTTTTCGATGTAACCAGATTGGCAATTCGAAACGATATAGAGGTCAAAATCCTTTTTTAGGTCAAGCAAAGCGTCGATCTCGCCAGGAAAAGGGATGCCAGGATGGTCTTGAAGGTACACTCGTTCGAAATAGAAGCATTCATCCACGAAATCATTGATGATCTCTGGGTTTGCGTTTTCGGGAGTAAGCGCAATCGCGATTTCCTGCATGGTTTTTCCCATCAGGCCCCGAACCACTTCATCCGAAACGAAATAATCCGGACCGAAATACTTACGGCCAACGATGTTCCAAGACTCAGCAACTTGGACCGAGGCATCCCATAATGTGCCATCTAAATCGAAAATCAATGCGGGTTTCATCTTCGGTATTCTAACAAAGCGACTTCAATCAATCGACAAAGATGCGAAATAAAGGAAAGCGTTTTCATTTGTTGCAACAGGCTCCTTAGGGGCAAAAATGAATGTGCCATGTAAGCGCTTTTCATGAAAATATTTTCAGAAAAACTGCCAATTTACATCTAGTTTTGAATACTACATGCCTCTTTTTATTCTCTCTTGG
>JBGUWA010000278.1:0-3392 GCA_045220635.1 Candidatus Alloenteromonas sp.
GATATGTAAACCTACTAAACATATAGGTAAAGTAAAAAAGAGGTAAATAATATGAAAATCTATGAAAGAATTACGGACACAATTGGACACACTCCATTAGTGGAACTCAAGAATATTGAAAAACAGTTTAATTTAAAAGCTAAATTAGTAGCTAAGGTAGAATCATTTAACCCTGCAGGAAGCGTTAAAGATCGTATTGCTTTTGCGATGATCAGTGATGCTGAAGACAAAGGTTTGATTAACAAAGATACAGTTATTGTGGAACCAACATCTGGAAATACCGGTATCGGTTTATCTATGGTCGCGGCAAGTAAAGGCTTAAGAATTATTCTTACCATGCCAGAAACCATGTCTGTTGAAAGAAGAAATTTATTGAAAGCCTATGGTGCTGAATTAGTTTTAACCGAAGGCGCAAAAGGGATGAAAGGCGCAATTGCTAAAGCAGAAGAAGTTGCTAAAGAAACGCCTAATTCATTTATTCCATCTCAATTCACCAATATGGCTAACCCAAAAATGCATTATTTAACAACCGGTCCAGAAATTTTTGAAGACAGCCAAGGAACAGTTGATATCTTTGTTGCCGGCGTTGGCACTGGTGGAACACTATCCGGTACAGGCAAATTCTTAAAAGAAAAGAAAGCTTCTGTGAAAGTTGTTGCGGTTGAACCAGAAACTTCTCCAGTTCTTTCTAAAGGAACGCCTGGTCCACACAAGATTCAAGGCATCGGTGCCGGCTTTGTTCCCGAAACATTAGACACCTCCATCTATGATGAAATCATCACGATTACTAATGAAGAAGCTTTTGAAAAAGGCAAATTATCCGCGAGAAAAGAAGGTTTGTTGATTGGTATTTCTTCCGGTGCCGCATTAGCCGCCGCCATCAAACTTGCGCAAAGAGAAGAAAACGAAGGTAAAACTATCGTTGTCTTATTCCCAGATACTGGTGAAAGATACTTATCAACAGCGATGTTCGCGGAATAAAAAGATTATTTAAGATGCCTCATCATGAGGCGTTTTTTCTTGCTTGCTAGTTGGACAAAAGCCCCGCCAAAGGGAACCATTCCCCGTCTTCGAAGTATTCTTGTTGGCTTAGATCATAACGGAAGAGGACGTTACTCTCTTCATCATGGAAAGAAACCTCGGTAAAAGGCTCATCAGGGCGATCTAACCCCTTGGCTAAGACATCTTTCGCCGCGACGAAATACGTGGCGTCCATGGTGGGCTTTAGCAAGTGGCGGTGCGAAAGAAGTATCTTATACCCCTGCACGCATCCCTGTAGGGCAGGGCAGGCTTTCTCAAACGCGTCAAGTAACCCTGACTTCGGCGATGCTTGAACAAAGGAAAGCGCCTTTTCGCGACGCACCCGTTCATAGACGAATTGGAATAAGCCAGGGTAGGCGATGTTGCCTTTCGGAACGGGCGGCAACTTCTGCAAGGCCTTGATCCGTTTGGATAAAGGAAGATCCATTCTTGATCGAATCTTCTCACGTTGGTACTCTGCCTCCACGGATTCCTCCGCAATCTCGCGATATCGCTGCAAAACCCCCGCCATTTTTGCTTTGTCATCCGGGATTTGCGCAGTTTCTTTTAAGTATTTGATGCTGGAAGCAAACTCTTCTTCGATGCCTTTTTGGGCGAGGATAAGGTCGTCTTGGCTTAGATTAGGCTCCTGCAAATGAAGCGTAAAACCAATGGTTTGCGTCTTTAATTGACGTGTCAGCAAGTTGACGAAGGTCATCTCTTCTTCGGTCAGACGGTTTTCCATGCCTTAATCATAATGGCTTAGGGCGAAGGTTCAAAAACCCTTTCGCATCCGATATACTCAATTCACGAAGAAAAAGGAGATTCCCCGTTTATGGAATTAAAAGAATTGCTGCAGAAATTCGTCAACATGAGCCACGAAGAGCGCGTCGAGCTTGGCAAAGAATCGATGGAGGCCCTTGGCGACGACCTCGTTGTCCATGGCTTGTCCGAGAAAGCCGCGACCAATTTCATCTTCTTGCTCATCACCGTCGCTCTTTCCGCTGACCGGGTCACCGCCGAAGCGGAGTATCGCCTTTTCTGCGACATCACCGGCGTCAAGACCACCTACGAGGAATTCTATGAAATCACCAATGGCGGCGCCGACGAAGACATCGTGGAAGAATTCGACGCCTTCTTAGACCAAATGTCGGAATCGGGCAAAAACGCCGCCCTCACCTTGGCGTTATGCTTCCTAGCCTCCGACGACAAGATCACACCCGAGGAAACCAAGCTTTTCGTCAAACTCGTCTCCTAATTCCCCCAACCAAGTCAAGCTGTCCTTGCGACAGCTTTTCTTTTGGCGCAAAATCATGGCCATGAATGTAAAACGTGTCCTCTCTGTACAAGATATCTCCTGCTATGGCCAATGCTCGTTGACCGTGGCCCTTCCCGTCCTTTCCGCGATGGGCATCGAAACCCCGATTTTGCCTACGGCGATGCTTTCTACCCATACCGCCGGCTTCACGGGTTTCACCTTCCGCGACCTTTCGGGAGACTTACCCGCCATCGTGGCCCACTGGAAAAAGGAAGGCATCCGCTTTGACGCGGTCTATACCGGTTACCTCGGCTCTTGCGAAGACGTGGCCATCGTCAAGGCGTTAGCCAAATCCGAACTCAATAAGGGCGCTTTGATCGTCGACCCCGCTTTCGGCGACAATGGCAAACTCTATGGCGGCTTCGACGAATCCTATGTGGCGGCGATGCGCGAGCTTTGCTTTGCCGCGGACGTCTTGTTGCCCAATTTGACCGAAGCCTTTGCCCTTTTAGGCAAGCCTTATCACGCCCCCATCGATGAAAACGAGGCCGAGGAAATCGCTTTGGCCCTATGCGAAAAAGGCGCGAAAGCGGTGGTGCTTAAAGGTTTAGGCGACCCCGAAAAGAAAACCGTGGGCATTCTCGCTTACGATGGCAAGGCCGCCAAGACCTATTTCCATCCGCGCTTGCCCAAAGATTCCCATGGCACGGGCGACGTGTTCGCTTCCGTCTTCGTCGGCGGATATATGGAAGGCCTGGACCTTCTTGCCGCTGGCAAACTCGCCGCGGACTTCACCTATGACGCCATCGCGAATACGATTGACGATCCAACTCATGCCTATGGCGTGAAATTCGAACCGCTTCTCTCTTCGCTTCATTCGCGCATTGAAAAAGCTTCGCGATAACGATTCTGCTTGCTTGCCAAAGGCAGGACTAGCAAAATATAGGTCGCTCGGGATGTAGCGAAGCTTGGTTATCGCGTCTGCTTTGGGAGCAGAAGACCATCGGTTCGAATCCGATCATCCCGACCAGATGTAAACTACAGTATTGATACAATGTCAGTACTGTTTTTTATTGCGAAAAAGGGCTGAAAACAGCGAAAAATAGCAGTTTTT
>JBGUWA010000279.1:0-4055 GCA_045220635.1 Candidatus Alloenteromonas sp.
AAAAACTGCTATTTTTCGCTGTTTTCAGCCCTTTTTCGCAATAAAAAACAGTACTGACATTGTATCAATACTGTAGTTTACATCTGGCAGACTTTGATGTTTTTGATACAAAGCCCGCACCGCTTCGCATACCCTCTCTCGGATTTTTGAATACCCTGTGATTTCGGTTGCGCTCCCTCCTCGTCAAAGGCAGAAAAAGGCCGCCCCAGAAGGAACGGCCTTTGGAATCAAGGTGAAGTATCAGTACATCTTGATAAGGCAATAATAGAATTCGATGCTCTCAATGTTATCGGGATGGGCCCGCGGTCCGCTGCAGGAACCAAATTCGCTGAAGCCCCAGTTTTCGGGATTCTTCCAGTGGCCATGGTCTTCGTTGTAGTTGACGAAGCGGTTCATGTATCCGGTGCCTTGGACGTTCATGACGTTCTCGATGTCGGAGAAATCGCCCTTCAAGCCCCAGCCACGGTAGTACTTGAGTTCGCGCTTGGAGTCGGTTTGGAAGCCTTGGATCATCTGATTAAGACTGAAGTAAGACGGATTCTTCCCGTGTTCTTTCGAGAACGCGCGGAAGCAATAGGCATTGAAATCGCCTTCGGTATGGGTGCCGAGTTCGGTGAAGCCGGTGTAGCTATAGACGAAGCGGTTGAGATGGGTAACGTATTTGGACGCATCGCTCTCATTTTCCCAAAATTGCTTGTTCCGGTCGTTGTTTCGCTCCATGTATGGAGAGATGAGAAAGATTTTGTTACGGAGGTAATTGAAGTTCGATAGGTTTGGATAATTTTGCTGTCGGCGGACGGAGAGGACCCTCATGTCCTCGATGCCGAATAGATACGGTTTCACCTGCTTAATGGGGGTGACATTATTGAGGTCAGATCCCAAGTCCCCAAGAATCTCGCCGGAGACGTCTTCGATGTTGAAGTTACGGTAACCCCCATCCTTGGATTTGTCGCTCCAAACCTTGAAGCCCGTCATGAGCTGGCCGCCGCGGACCCAGCAATCGGAGACGTAGCAATAGTCGGGATAGGTGAAATCAGGCACAGGGATTTTGCTGTTCTCAATCACTTTCTCATCCCGGAAGTTATGAATCATCTTGTTGTCGTTGAGATACTTGGTGGAGGCTACATATGCCGCTTTCAAGTCGTTAAAGGAAGAGATATCGGGGTCAGTAGCGCAGACCATGGAAGCAAAATTATAGATTTTGAGAAGACGGTCCGCGGCGCTGATTCGATACTGGCGGATTTGGTCCAAAGCCTCGGATTGGAAGCCGTATTTGAGTTGAATCATATCGTAAGTGATGTCGGCGGCGCGGTTGCTATAGGTACCGGTGCCGGAGAAGCGCTGCATGTAATCGACCGCAGAAAGGACATATGCTTCGCCATCGATTGAGCAGAGGGCCTCGCGCTCGGCATAGAGGTAGAGGGCGCGGTAGATGTCTTTGGCCACCGCTTCCACTTTTTGGTCATAGTCCTGGCCTTCGCTTAAATCCGGAAGAGCGCTACCGCTCCAACCGTTCTTTTCAAGGGCGATGGTGCCGTTTTTGATCGCGGCTTCGATGTCGGCTATCGCGGTTTCACCAACTTCTTTGTTGACGGTTTTGTTCTTTTTGTATTTGGCGAGGGTGTTTTTGAAGGTGCTCTTAAGACCGGCGTTATTGCCAAAGGAGAAGCCATAAGAGGAGATTATCTTCCCTGCATCGAAGGTTTCATCGAAGGAATCATCGTCGAGAAGAATCGTGGAAGTCCTTTCCTTTTCCCCTTTCGCGTTCTTGCCTTCCACGACCACGACGTCATAGTTGGTCGGGGCGGGGTAGGCGCTGGATTTTTTGTTGGAATTCCCATCAAAGATGGAACTTAGATATCGATTCGTGGTCGTGAGGATTCTCTTTTCGTACGAAGTGACTTCCGCTTCCTTGGCCTGAAATTCCTGCTGGCGTTGACGCAAAGAGATAAGTCTATTCTCATCGGCGTTAAGCCTTTGGCGCAAGAGCACCATGTCGGTTTTATAGGAGACCTCGGAGAGGGTCTTGTTCATGCGGTTCACGGTTTCGTTGATGCCGGTGACGATGGAGAGGATTTCCTGGAGGGCGGCAGCGGTTGGGTCGAGAGCGGCGCCTACGGCGGCTAACCCTAACGCGGCCAAAAGGAATCCGACGACTCCTCCGATTGCGCCTTTGCTCGCCCCGGCTCCGGCCATTGGGAAGACGACCGAGAGGATGGTCATAGTGACTTGCACAACCGCGTTGACGGCGGCGATGGCCGTTCCGGCATCCTGTAATTTAGTATCGGCGGCATAGGCGACATAGATGTCGGCCATCTCGTCCAACCTAGTGGGCGTGACGTAAGCGAAGGCCAAGTGTTTCAAGGCTTCGTTTTGGACGGTGTTCACCTGATAGTAATCGAATCCAAAATCGATGGCGACGTCGGTCAGGTTGAATTTGTTGCCGTTAGAATAGCTGACGTCGACGCTGGAGAGAAGCAATGAGCCATAAATCGGGTATTGCGGGTCCTTATCCCAGGTCAAACGATAGCCCTTGCCGATTTTATCGAAAGCGGCTTCTTCTAGCGAAAGGAGTTCTTCTTCGTCGTCATCCACCAAGAATTCGGTGTCGATGGTGATGTCGGATTTCTTCAAAGTGAGTTCCCCGTCGAAGGAATGGAGGTCGATGGTGACCTTTCCATTCTCATTGGAGGCAATCGCGAAAACTTCGGGCTCATGGAAATCGAATGCGACTTCCTCATCGATCTCTCCGCCGAGGAGGATGGATGTTTGGCTCAAAGCCTCGACGATTTCTGCCAAGGTGTTAAACTCCTTCGCGTCCAAGACGTAGGAGATGGTTTCCGTTTCGGCGACGTAATGGGCCTCTTTGATGACGAAGCCCTCGATTAACGTTAGGTCTTTGAAGGAGAAGTCTTTCTTAATTTCATAGTCAATCAGTTTAACGTCGAAACTAAATGTATTGTTCCCGGCGTTGAACTTGACGGAATTGTCGAGTAGCATCGCACTGGAGCGGAGGACCTTGTAAGAGAAGGCGCCTCCCGTGCCTTCTGCGAAAGTCTCATTATCGAAGACGATGGCTCCGCTGCCTTCGCCGCCATAGCCGCAGGTCTCAAGAATGACGATGCCGTTCTGATCGACGTGGAGGTCTTTGACCACCCAACCCTCAAAGGCGCCAAGGAAGGAGATATTCTTCTCGCTGAAGCCCTCGTTTAGGGTTAGCCCTTCGTATTTATAAACAAAGGTGTGGTTCCAGTCGTACCCGTTAATGGAATCCGAACCGACGCGCTCGAAATTGCCAACGCTTGCCTCGATGATGGATTCATATCCGGAGAAGGTAGCGTAAGCAATGACGCCCTTGCTATTCGCGTATGGGGCGATGATCGCGCCATAAGAGCCATCCTTCAACGAGGAGGGAATCGTGATTTCTAACGCCTTCCCCGAAGAGATGACGTCGACGGTATATTCGCTGATGGAGACGCTCTTGATTTGTTGATAGGTCAGGTAGGATCCTGTTACCCCGGTATCCTCGGGCAGTTCCTTTGCCATGTCGCGGATGAGGATGGCGTCTTTATTAAAAGAAGAACTAAAGACCACATCCTCGCTTTCAAGGCGCACGATGAGATTAGAACTATGCGAGACGATTTGCGAGTTGAGGGCGACGGCGTTATTCACGGCCTCCTCATCGATTTTCCACGCGCTGCTATTGCTTTGGCCACATCCGGTGAGGACCATCGCTCCCGAAAGGAGAACGAGAGTGGACTTTTTCATTCGTTGATTCATAAATGACACTTTTTTCATAAACCTTCCCTTTCCGATAACGGCATTTGTGAGTTATTTCTTACCCAAAAAGTAATCCAGCGTATTGGCATATTCAAGGTAAACAGGCCAAAACTATACTTTCACATATTCAAAGTAAAGTTTTTTGTTCCTTTTATGAGGAAAACGGAGTACGTTTATTCGCATGAAAAAGATAAACAAAACGACGAAAGAGTTCGAAAAAGCCCTATTCCAATTATTGGAAAAGAAGAACTACCACGATATCACCGTTAACGAAA